>SVMS01000006.1 GCA_015067255.1 Oscillospiraceae bacterium | reverse complement strand
CATATGAGTATGATGCTTGGGGTAACAAGCTTTCCATAAAAGATGCAAACGGAACTGATGTTTCTTCCAACGCTTCTCACATAGCTAACATCAACCCATTCAGATACCGTGGTTATTACTACGATTCCGAAACAAGCTTTTATTACTTGCAGTCAAGGTATTATGATCCTGTTGTGCAGAGGTTTATTAGTGCTGACAATAATTTTAGTAATTATAATTTGTTTATGTACTGTGGTAACAATCCCATAAACAGAGTTGATTCAAATGGCGAACACTGGTATTATTTATGGATAGATGATTTAATTGAAGCAGTAGATGAGCTGATGGCAAGCGTAAGCAACATCATATATGGAAAGGCAGCAAGTGAGCGGAGTTTTTATGATCCTAAGGGAGCTAATGATTTGTGGAACTCTAGGCCATTTCAAGAAACAAAACCGTCCCAAGAAATGCAGACTTTTACGGAATTTATGTATGAACACGATTTTGTTGCTGATATAAGTGTCTCAGTAAGCACTAAAATAGAAGATTCATATGTCAAAGTTGGTGTCAGCAAGGTCCTTAGTCCAAATAAAAATATTGATGCATCATATATTCATGCTGGAGTTGGACAGTCTACTTCGTCAGTGTTTCCAATTACTATTTCTTATAGCGTTGGAATAGTTAACAATGTCAACGCCAAAAATGATTATGCTAAAGACTTCTTGGATATAGGTATTGTAACTGGAATTGGTTTTGATTACTGTTGGTGGCCTAATGGAGCAAGTGCATATGGCTTTACTGTTAGCAATTCATATGGAGTATATGGTGGCTATGACTATTATTGGTGTATTGATTAATTATATGGGTGATTACTGTGGAAAGTTTATTAAGAGTCTCTTTTTTAACACATACCTTTGTGGCGATATTTACTGGATTTTTGCTTTTTAGAATAGTTTTTGGTATAATAAAAAAAGCTAAAAAGATTGAAAATCGAAAGATGCGTATAATTTTATGTATAGCTGTAAGTAGTGTGCTTAGTTGCTTTTGGTTCTGGTTTTTTGTTTATCATAATCTATACCCGATTTCTTTGGCATATTACGAATATAATCAAGATGTTGTCGAAGAAAAATTTGGTATTATAGATAGTATAGAACAAGATGGCAAAGACCGCATATGTTTAATTATTGACAACATAGAATATACAATGGTTCATAGTAGCGTCAAACCTTTTGTTATTATTGGCAAGGATATTGACAAAGGCGATGCTGTAAAAATTAAATTCGGAGCGAAATCAAAGTATATTTTTGACATTTACCAATCAAGCACAAAGCCTTAACTATAGTTCAATTTATTTATCTAAAAATCTACAAAAGAAAAGGGGAAGTACAATTTGGACGTGGAAAGGTGATTATATCAATTTAGGAGCCGGAGCAGAGTTGGGAATTTATCGCGGTTCTAGTGGTCATCGTATCGTAGACCCCAGATTAGCTATGTGGATGGGGATGACCGTAACATACAAAGATAATTTCATTATTGATTATTATCCAGAAAAAGATCAGTGGTGGATTACCGGTTTTAATCCGGCATATCAAAATGTAAATGTTAATGAACTTTTTGTATCGATTGGATTAGGGTTTAATGATTTTGACATGTATTATGCTTTCAAAGGTCGAGCCGAAAGGGATTTTCGATGGTCATTTTACGATGATTTAGAAATGGCAATTCTTCGGTTTTGAGAGAGGTGTGTTCTGTATGAAAAAAGCACTATTTTTAATATTATTACTTGTTTTATTGTTTGTTTTTGCCTCCTGCTCTGAGAAGGGAATAAATATGTTTTTTAAAATTTATGATAATGAAAAAGTTGCAGATACAACCTTTTACGAAATAATCGATGCCATTGAGCAGAGAAATGATTCGAAAATTGTGATGATGTTCGCCAAAGCCATTCAGAATGAAAAGACTCTATCGCAGGATGCAGTAAGACTGATTGATTCTATTCATGGTGATATAACCTCAATTTCTTCTGCATCTGATACAGGAGTGAATGCCAATTATGAAAAAAATAAAGGAAAAAAGAAAAAAGAAATACAGTCTTCCTTTTGTATTACAACAGCCGAAATGAAATACTATATGGCTATCAAAGAATGTGTAATAGACGATTATGACAATAATAACGAAGGAGTTCTTTCTGTCTATATTATTAAAGCAGAAGATTGGAAAGAGGACTGTGTGTATATCGGAGATGGAAAATGGACTCCGGGAATAACTATTGACGGTCGTTGAGAAAACATAACATAACACAGGGGACGGTTCTGTGTCTTCTATCCTTATGCAATACCTGTTTTTCCTTAATAAAGGGGGTTAAAAATGAAATATTTAACAGATGATTTAGCTCAAAAAGTTTGCCTACCCGACGGCAAGCAATAAGAAAAAGAATGGAACGAAAGAATAGATCAAGTTATTTCTGAGCTTGAAGCAATATCTTATAAATTGCCAAAACGATTTTTAAAAGAATTTTCAAAAAGACATTTTCACGATTACAAAATAAAAAGCTTTTCTATTGAAAAAAGGCAGTTAAAATCACGATTTGTATACGATTTAATTTTAATATTAACAGACCCTTTAAACAGTTTAAAAGAACATACTCTTATTTTTAAAAATGTTAAAAATATTAAAAGTCAGTTTGATATCGGGGAATATCCTATAAATCTTGATTGGCTTTACAGTGAAATATTGCCGAGTTTATATCCATTGAAATACAATTTGCAGGCTATAACGGTATTTACGCCGAATTTACCAAGCTTGCCTATAAATGCGAAATAAAATCACTTTATTAAAGAAACTCTTTATTCCATAAAACACTCAGGGGGAGATAACTCTCCCTCTGAGTGTAAAAACCGAAAATGTAAAATAAGGCCGTAAAAACGAAGGTTTTTACGGCCCTTTTGTTATTTTGGGACTATCAAGAAGCATAACGAGAATAGGAATCAATATTATTTGAACGATAATACCCGGGATTGCGTTGACAAGCGAACCTGTTATAAAGGCGGAGAAAGTAAAGGCTTTGCCTGTTAATCCAAGACAGGTAAGCATAGCAACCCCCCAAATTATTCTGCCTGTTATCATAGCGCTCAGCAGGGAGCAATAAATATATGGCTTTTTGCGAGGCAGCAGTTTGTGCAATAAACCTGCAATAAAGCCGTAAGAGGCAAGCTCAAATGCCATACAGACAGCCCTTGGAAAAAGAAGAGGTGCGCCTAAGGTAAGTGAACGGAACAAGGGGGCGACAAAGCCTACCGCAAGAGCCCAGAAAGGACCGCATATAAAGCCGCAGAGAAGCACTGGGATATGCATAGGACAAAGCTTAGAGCCGATTTCGGAAAGCTGCCCTGTAAAAAAGGGCAGAACATAAGCGAGCGCCAGAAACAAAGAGGTAAGAATCATTTTTAATAAAGCAGAGTGTTTTCTCATAAAAGCTCCTTTAAAACAGTCAGAATTACAAATTATTTATGAGTCTTTTTATAGTTTGACGGACTTATACCCATAATGGAAATAAAGGAGCGATAGAAGCTTGAAAAGCTTTCATAGCCGCAAAGCTGACCTATTTCCGCAACGCTTAAATTTGAACTTGAAAGAAGCTCGACAGCCTTTGAAACTCTTAGGCTTTTAAGGTAGTTTTCAGGAGTCATTCCCATACTTTTTTTGAAAAGTCCCGAAAAATAATTTCCGTTCATAGAAACAATTTGCGAAATTTTAGAAATTCTGAAATCGGGCTCAAGGTAATGGCTGTTGATATAGTCTATCGCTGTATTTACAGAGGAATAGCCCACGTGGGTTTTGATTTTTGAAGAATCCTGAAAACGTGAGGCGTAAGAAGCATCTATGTAGCGGATTAAAACACTTGACATTTCCAGAAGCTTTGAAATTATAACAAGCTGATACGCTGTTTTCTTCATAACAAATTCATCATATATAGAAGAAAGTATGCTTTTAACGGAATTGTTCATATCTGTATTTGATTTAAAGAAAAAGAAAGGATAGTTTCCCGAATAGAGAGTATGAAGAAATCCGTATTTTTCCTCTGTGAAGTTTTTATTGAGCAAAAGGTGAGGGTAAAAGTAATAAACCTTTAAAACGGCAGGGTCGACAGGGTCGGGACACCAGCAGTGAGGCACATTTTCATTAAACATAAGAATATCGCCTGTGTTAATTTCTATACATTGGTTATTGGCAACAAAAAGCGCTTTTCCTGAAATTACCTCTGTAATTTCAAAATAAGTGTGCATATGAAAAAGCAAAACATCGGGCAAAAGGGAGTTCCAATACTCAGGCACATTTATCGGTACAAGATTTTTTGCGTAAGAGTTCATATCCTTGTTCAAGGTTTTATGAAGCATAATCTCTTTTTCTTCATTGTAGAAAACCTCAGATATCTGATTTGTTTCTACCTCTTCGCTGTAAAGGATTTTAGGCATATTCATTTTTATCTGCTCAACCTTAAACAGTGGGCTTTCATTACCCAAATCCTCGTTTACGATATTTATATACGGCTTTCTCATTTTGCTCACCTGTCAATTATTGTAATAATGAACATATTATAGCATATGATTTTTAAAAAAGCAAGGTAAAATTGCTACAATATATGTAAATTTGCAATAAACATATGATTTTTTGCATTGAAAATTTTTATATGAAATGGTACTATTATATTGTATTATTGGAAAATAGCCAAAAAATCGAAAAACGAAGAAAATTGTCGGCGGTTTTCTATAATTACTGTAATTCGGTTCGGAAGAACTGACAATAAATAAAAAAGCAAATCAAGGAGGAAAAACTATGAAAAAATCAGCGACAAAAATTCTCGGCGTGCTTTGTGCAGTTGCTATGCTTGTATCTGTTTGTGTTCCCACAATAGCTATAGCGGCTGAGCAAACAGGACCTATCACGGTTGCTACAGCACAAGACATAACAGCTACCGGCGCGTATTCTCCTGACAGCCCTTTAAGCACTTGGGTTTCAGGCTCTACAAGATATTTTATCACCAGTGATAACGGAGGTAATTCTCATCAGAAATTCTCCGGTACTGTTGATGCGCCTATGCAGACTCCCATATTTGAAAAGACCAAGGAGCAGATGTTTACCAATGCAAATGCTATTAACGGTCAGCCTTGGATTATAAATATTTATAAGGATGCAGACGGCGGACTTCTTGCGTTTTTACATATAGAATATGCTACAGGCTCTGACGGCTCTGCAAACAAGGGCAGAATAGCTCTTGCTTACTCAACCAATAACGGCGACACCTTTACCTATTTAGGAGAAATAGTTGCTCCTTACGGCGACCCTGACCTTTCCGGCGGATTTATTCAGGGCTGTCCTTATATAGTTAAAGACGGATATTTCTACATTTACTTTACCGAATATACAGCAGAGGGACAGATTGCAGCTGCAAGAGCTCCTTTGGCAGACGTTTTGGCAGCAGCAAAGGAAGGCACAGTTACCAATTGGAACAAGTATTATAACAATACTTGGGACCAGCCTGCTATGGGCGGCGTAGCTTCTGCTCTTAAGGATTCCTACGGTAATGCAGTAACAGGTATTACTCATGCAAACGCTGCTTACAGCGAATACACAGGCACATATTTCCTGCTACATCCTGGATGACCTGGGAAGGCGCTAACACATACGTTAAGCTTTGGGAATCCAAGGACGGCGTTACTTGGGATTGGCATTCAGACGTTGTTAACGAGCCCGCTTCCAACTACAGAGATGATATAGAGGTAGGAACAGGCTGGCAGTATACAACAATTATCGACTGCGGAACAAAAGAAAATGCTACAGTTGGTCAGCAGTTCTATCTGTACTGCGCAAACAAACCCTACGAGCCCGAAGAGATGTCTATCAAGAGATGGACTATCGACCTTACATATGCAGAAACAAAATTTGTAGTATTACAGGATTTCGAAAACACAACAGTTGAACAGGCTTTCGGGGATTACAAATCTCCCGCATACTCTGCAGAAATTACTGACGAGTATTCAGTTGACGGCGAAAAATCACTTAAGGTTACAAAGAGCGACAGTGAGTGGAGCCTATTCTCCGTAAATCTTGATACATCAAAAATTAACCTTTCCAATCTTAGCACAATCATTATGTATCTCAAGCTTCCCGAAACCTGTACTCAGGGAGATGGAACACAGATAGTTACAAAGATGGGTGTAATTGCAGGCGGAAAAGAGTACGCTTCAAACGACTTGGGCAAGATATTTGACTCTGCAAGCAACTCATTTATTGACAATGACTATTCTTACGGCAACAAAAATCAGATGTGGATAAGCAATCTCAACGACAAGGAAATTGCAGTTGTTATCCCTGTAGGAATGGGCTATGACAAAACAACAATCACATCAGTATTTATGAGTACTCACGATCCTATGGCAGGAGAAGCTATCTATGTTGACAGAATTGTGGGTGTTGAAGGTAAATACGACGGCTCTACAGGCTTCGTTGCTCCCGGCGAAACTAAATTCGTAGTTTTACAGGACTTTGAAAATACAACTGTTGAAAACGCTTTCGGAGCACATAAATCTGCTGTATATTCTGCAGAAATTACAGACGAGTATTCAATTGACGGCTCAAAATCACTTAAGGTTACAAAAAGCGACGAGTCATGGGGTGTATTCTCTGTAAATCTTGATACATCAAAGATTAACCTTTCCAAACTCAGCACAATTATTATGTATCTAAAGCTTCCTGAAACATGTACACAAAACGGCGGGGACCAGGTAGTTGCACAGATGGGTGTACTTGCAGACGGAGAGAGACAATCAACAGGACTTGGCGAGATATTTGACGTTGCAAGCAATTCATTTATTGACAATGACTATTCCTCCGGAACAGGCAATACAATGTGGATAACCACTCCTGCAAGCAACAGAGAAATCGCAGTTGTTATACCTGTAGGAAACGATTTTGACAAGACAAAGATTACATCAGTATATATGTATACTCACGATCCTATGGCAGGTGAGGCTATCTATGTTGACAGAATTGTCGGCGTTGAAAACGCGTATGACAACTCCTTAGGCTTTGTTCCTGCTATAGAAACTAAGTTCACAGTTCTTGAGGACTTTGAAAACGTAACAACAGAAAACATCTTAGGACCCTCTTGGGGCACTACCTACAACACAGAGATATCCACAGACTATGCAGTTGACGGAACAAAATCCCTTAAGGTTACAAAGGCTACAGGTGAGTGGGGATATCTTAACATCAACATTGATATCAGCAAGATAAAGGCTAAAAACCTAAGCACACTTATCTTCTTCCTTAAGACTCCCGATGTATGCGCACAAAACGGCGGCGACCAGCTTGTTGCACAGTTCGGTGTAGTTTCTAACGGCAATCCCTATCATTCCAACAATGTTGGACAGTTATACGATGTTAAGTCAGGTGTAATGCTTGAAACTGACTATTCCTTCGGAAACAAATACGGTATCTGGATGACTCCCGGAACAAACCAAGAAATAGCTGTTATCGTTCCCTTAGACGAAATCAAGGCTGAGGACGGAACTCTTGACAAGTCAGGAATCACAGCTGTATTTATGGAATCCGCAGAGCCTGTTGCAGACAAGGCTATTTACATTGACAGAATCGTTGCTGTTGAAGGCGCATTTGACGGTTCATTAGGCTTCGTTCCCAGTGAAGAAGAGCCCGAGGTTCCCGAAGTTCCCGATGAGCCCGAAGAAGAAAAGAACTTTGTTGTTCTTGAAGACTTCGAAAACGCTGATCCCGATAAAGTATTAGGTCCTTGCTGGGGCGCTACATACGAAACAGAAATCTCCAAGGAATACAGCGTTGACGGCAAAAAATCCCTTAAGGTTACAAAGACCGAAGGCGGATGGGCATATCTTACAGTTAATGCTGATTTCAGCAAGATAGACACATCTAAGATGAGCGCAGTTATTATGTTTATCAAGACTCCCGATGTATGCGCTCAGGAAAACGGCTCTCAGCTTGTTGCACAGTTCGGTGTAGTTGCAAACGGAAATCCGTACCACTCCAATAACGTTGGTCAGATTTATGACGTTAAGGCAGGACAGATGCTTTCTACCGACTATTCATTCGGCAACAAGTACGGTATTTGGGTAACACCCGGATATGACAAAGAAATAGGTATTGTTATTCCTCTTGATGAAATAAAAGCAGACGATATTGCAACCCACGGCGAGCTTGACAAGTCTGCAATTACCTCCGTATTTATGGCATCTGCAGAGCCTATTGCAGATAAGGCTATCTACATTGACAGAATTGTTGGTATAGTTGGCGAGTTTGACGGCTCAACAGATTTTGCAAAGGTTATTGACGATTCCAAATACGTAATGCTTCAGGATTTTGAAAACACAACAACCAACGAAGTATTCGGCACACATAGATCTCCTACATACTCAGGTGAAATCACAAGCGAGTATGCAGCTGACGGCGAGAAATCCCTTAAGGTTACAAGCACTGACGGCAACTGGGGCGTATTCTCCGTAAATCTTAACACATCAAGACTTGACCTTACTAAGTTAAGCACAGTTATTATGTATCTCAAGCTTCCCGAAACCTGCACACAGAACGGCGGCGACCAGATAGTTGCTCAGTTTGGTGTACTCGCAGAGGGCGAAAGATATTCAACAAAGCTTGGCAAGATATTTGATGTTGCAACCGGCGCTTATATTGATTGGGATTACTCTCAGGGACAGGGCGGCAATATGATTTGGTTCAACCCTGCAAACAACAGAGAGATTGCAGTTATCATTCCCTTGGGAGATGACTTTGACAAGACAAAGATTACATCAGTATTTATGTATTCTCACGAGCCTATGGAAAATCAGGCACTTTACGTTGACAGAATTATCGGTGTTCAGGGCGAATTCAACGAAGAAGTTCCTCCTGCAGTTCTCTTTAACGGCTTTGAGGTTGAAAATGACGTTATTACAAATATTGATGCTAACACAACAGTAGCTGACCTTCTTAAAGAAATGAAGGCTGCAAACAATGCAAACGTACAGTTTGAAAACACAGTAGACTCCAAGGTTGGTACAGGCGCAACAGTTACCTTTACAGTTGACGGCGAAGAGAAAACCTACAGCGTTCTTATTGAAGGCGACGTTACAGGCGACGGTGAAGCAAACGTACTTGACCTTATCCAGATGAGAAACGACCTCTTAAACAAAATCAATCTTGACGGTCTGTTCAAGACAGCTTGTGATTCTGATTCAGACGGTTATGTTTCAATCATTGATTTGTTGAACTTCAAGAAAGAGCTTTTTAAAGCCTAATTACCCCTAATTGTTTACATTGGAGGAACATATGAAAAGAATAATAGCTATAATATTAGTTGTTGTATTATCACTTACTTTCCTTACTGCTTGCAAAAACACTCCTAAGGATAGCACAGGCACAAGCAGCGGCATAAGTGATGATATAGACAACAACACAGGAAATAACACTACTGACGATGATGACCTTTTAGAAGACGAAGACTCCGCCGTAACCGGCGGAGAATCGTCTGACGATACTGAAGAGTCCTCTCAGGCACCTACAAATTCAGTTGTTACAGACGTAGAGGTTTCTGACAAATCAGAGGATTTGTATGCTGATTTAAAAGGAACAACTGTAAGAGTTATTGCTTTTGAAGAGCCTGCTACAATAACAAAGCTTATGATAAAGCAATTCGAGAAGAAATACGAATGTAAAGTAACAGTTGAAATCTACAGCTGGGCTGACTGGCAGGTAAAGATACTTGAAATGGTTGCTGCAGGAAATCCTCCTGATTTGGCAGTTTGCTTTGACCAGCACTTTATCAAATACGCTGCAACAGATATATTACAGCCTATTGACTCTTACATTGATGCAAACGCTCCCTTCTGGGATAAGACAATTCTTAACAACTACAAATGGAAGGGCAAGACTTACGCTGTAAACACAGAAGCTTATGATACAATTATGCTTCACTACAACAAGAACTTGCTTGAAAATGCAGGTCTTGACGGCGCTGCTGACCCCTATGAAGTTTACAAAAGAGGCGAGTGGACCTTTGATAAGTTCCGTGAATACGCTAAAGCTTTAACCAAGCAAAAGGACGGTCAGACAGAGGTTTGGGGCTATGCTTCCTGGATACACGATGCATTCGTTTATGCAGCAGGCGGCAGAGGAATTGTTTTAAATAAAGACGGTACTATTGATATAACTCTTGACAAAGCTGCTGAAATTGCAGGTCTTGAAATGCTCAGAAAAATGATACACGAGGATAAATCAACCTCAACTGCAGCGATGAACAGCTTCAACGCTCTATTCAACGCTCAGAAGGTAGCATTTATGGCTGAAAGACCCG
The DNA here is from genome assembly GCA_015067255.1 of Oscillospiraceae bacterium. Taxonomy (NCBI): domain Bacteria; kingdom Bacillati; phylum Bacillota; class Clostridia; order Eubacteriales; family Oscillospiraceae; species Oscillospiraceae bacterium. The sequence continues at coordinate 58,949 of SVMS01000006.1, read as the reverse complement.
GCTATGCAGTACCCGACGAATCAAAGCATACAGCTTTTGAAATCGGTATGGTTCCCATGCCTAAGGTAGATAAAAATTCAAAGCACTACAACCCTGCAATTACTCAGGCTTGGGGTGTTCCCGTAGGAGCAAAGAATCCTAAGGGTGCTATGGCTTATATCTATTACGGCGCTGTATTCAGCGATGCAAACAAAAATACAACCTATGCTATTTCTCAGAGAAATAAAATGATAACAGATAAAAATCTTGCTATCTATAAAGAGGCTGTAAAATCCAATGAGAAGGTATTCTCATTTATCAACGGTCTTGGCAACTGGTATGACAAGCAGTGGCCTGAGCTCTGGAATCTCATTTATACAGAGAATAAAACAGCTGTAAACGCTGTTGCTTCTGCTAAGCCTATTATTGAATATGAGATAGAGCAGACATTGAAAAACAAATAATAAGGGGAGAAAAATATGAAAACCAAGAAGATATTGACTTTAGTTCTTGCTATACTTTTAATTTTCTCCACCTGCTCCTTTTTAACAGCTATTGCACAGAACGGACCTCGCTTTGTAGTTTTACAGGACTTTGAAAACACCACTGTAGAAGATGCCTTCGGAGCACACAAATCTCCTAACTACAATGCGGCTATTTCCACAGACTATTCGGCAGACGGTACAAAATCTCTTAAAATTACAAAGAGTGATAGTGGCTGGTCTGTTTTCTCAATCAATCTTGATACATCAGATATTGACCTTTCTCAAATGAGTACAATTATTGCGTTCCTTAAAATGCCTGCAACCTGTACTCAGGAAAGCGGAGCTCAGGCAGTTGCCAGATTTGGTGTGCTTGCAGACGGCGCAGAGAAATATTCAAACAGTCTGGGAAAAATATACGATGCTTCTACAGGAGCATTTATTGACAATGACTACTCCTACGGACAGGGCGGCGACACCATTTGGTTCAGCCCTGCAAACAGCAAGGAAATTGCAGTTGTTGTTCCCATTGACGGCACCTTTGACAAAACAAAGATTACATCTTTCTTTATGTATACCCACGAGCCCAAGAGCGGTCAGAGCCTTTATATTGACAGAATTGTCGGTGTTGAAGGTGCATTCGATAACTCTTTAGGCTTTGTAGGTGAAGGCGGTAACAGCGGCGGAAACGGCGGCGGAAACGGCGGTGGAAACGGCGGTGGTGGAAGCTTTGGTCCTGACGGCTTCAAGGTATTACAGGACTTTGAAAACACTACTGCAGGGGAAGCCTTCGGAGCTCATAAATCTCCTGCTTACAATGCTGCTATTTCTACCGAATATGCTTTTGACGGCACAAAATCCCTTAAGGTTACAAAGAATAACAGCGATTGGGGCGTTTTCTCTGTAAATCTTAATACAGCAAATATTGACCTTTCCAGAATGAGTACAATTATTGCATTCCTTAAATTGCCTGCAAGCTGTACTCAGGAAAGCGGAACTCAGGTAGTTGCTCAGTTCGGCGTTCTTGCAGACGGACAGGAAAAGCTTTCCAACAGCATCGGAAAGATATATGACGTTGCTTCAGGCAATTTTATCGACTATGACTATTCTGCAGGAAACGGCAATATGATTTGGTTCAGCCCTGCAAACAGCAAAGAAATTGCAGTTGTTGTTCCCATTGACTCAAACTTTGACAAAACAAAGATTACTTCCTTTATTATGTATACCCACGAGCCCAAGAGCGGTCAGAGCCTTTATGTTGACAGAATTGTCGGCGTTCAGGGCGACTACGATAACTCTTTAGGCTTTACAGGTGAAGGCGGAAGCGGCGACGGCGGTAATGGCGACGGCGGAAACGGCGGCTCAAACAATAACTTTGCAGTTATACAGGACTTCGAAAACATTTCTGCGGAAGATGCCTTCAAGGGCCACAATTTGTTTGACGATGAGGCTACTGCTGATGCTACTGCTGAAATCACTGAAGAATTTAAGGTTGACGGTACAAAATCTCTTAAGATTACAGGTACAGTAAACGACCAATGGAGATTTAAGTTCTTCAAGGTAGACGTAAGCCAGATTGATGCTGAAAATCTCAGCACAGTTATTATGTTTATCAAATACGGTGAAAAGTGTACTCCTCAGGGACATATGGGCGGACAGGCGGTTTCCCGTTTCGGCGTTTACACCACTGACGGATATGCTTATTACTGTAACAACTTAGGTAAAATTTATGATGCTGATTTAGGCGCATACATTGACAATGACTATTCTTCAGGTCAGAAGAATATGACTTGGTTCTTCGATGCCCGTAATAAATTGATTGCATACAACATTCCTTTAGACGGAATGACTAAGAATCCTTCAAACCCCGGTCCCGAGCTTGACAAGAGCAAAATCGAATACATCTTTATTGAGACTCACGAGCCTCAGCAAAATGTAAGTATGTATATCGACAGAATTGTCGGCGTAATCGGTCCCGATGACGGTTCTACAGGCTTTGCTCCCTCAATAGAGCTTCCCGGAGCTCCCGAGGTTACAACAGGTCTTTATATGCTTGAAGATTTTGACAAGTTTGCAAAGGACACAGACCTTCTCGGAGCAGCTGCAGTTTCAAGCACACCCAGAAAGGGCGCTTGGGCTCAGAAGCCTAACGGACAGTGGTACTTTGACGGCATAGTAGGTACAGCTGTTGCTTCCGACGATTTTGCAGGAATTGGCGGAGTATCTGCTAAATTTGAGTATCCTGACGGACTTCTTACCTGGGCAGACGGCGGAGAATGCGCTTTCAAAGCACCCATACAGCAGTATGGTCCTGTAACTGATATGTCCGGTATAATAGTATATGTTAAAACACCCGGCAAGAACGCAACAAGCGCAACAGATACTTTAGGCTTCAAGCCAGGCTTTGAAGGCAATAAGGGCTCTGATTTTGCAGTTCTCGGTCTTAAGGACGGCAGCTATGTAAAGGTTATCAGCGGCGGCGAAACAAACTGGAAATATGTTGCAGTTAACGGCGTTGATATTCAGTTGCCTTATGATTGGGAAGGCTATATTCAGCTTCCCTTTGACTCTCTTGTAGTAACACATCCTTCTCCCGATTTTGATGTATCAATGGCTGATTCATCCTTCAGTCCTGCATTTTATGCATATATAGAGTACATCGGCGGAGAAAGCGGAGCTGCGTATCTTGACGATATAATGGCGTATACAAGAGCATTCAACACAGAAGCAACCGATTTCCTTCCTGCTGATTGGGAGGACAGAGAATGCGCTTCTGTCGGAACATTGACAAAGCCCGGTTCGGATGAAATAACCATTGATAAAATACTTGATGAAATCAACAATACAGATAATGACATTGTTATTACATCTACATCTCCCTATGAAATTTCTTCTGTAATTTTCGAAGCTCTTCAGGGTGAGGACCAGAATATTATAGTTGAGGTTACAGACGGAGAAAAGGTTCTTTACAGCTGGACTATAAACGGTAAGGATATAACAAATACGGAAGACGATTTTGAAACAAATATCCTGCTTAACGGAAGCTTCTTCCAGGATGCTATAGTTGAGCTTACAGGCTTTGACCCCTTTGAAACTACTTTTATTACAACAGTTGAGGATGAACTCCCCGCAGAAAAAGCAATTCTCAGAATATATACAGGTCTTGAGGATGACACAGAGATAAACGCTTACCTTTACGACTTCTTAACTGAGGACGCTGAGGTTGTTAAGCAGGGCTTAACAGTTGAAGGCGGATATGTAAGCTTTGAAATTACAATGGGCGGAGAATACTTCCTCTCCGAAGGAAATTACAAGATTTCCGATGTAAAAGTACCCGACACAAGCGATACAACACTTTTGATTTTTGTAACATTACTTATGGCGTCTATGATTATGATTGGATGCTTAACAGTAAGAACAGCTAAAGGAAAGAAATAGTATGAAATTTAGAATTACAGCATTATTTCTTGCATTGGTTGCAGTGTTTTCTCTTTCTTCCTGTAACAATGGGAAAGAGGCAGACCCTTCAAGCAGCTCCTTGCAAGAGGAAAGCTCTTCACAGGTGAATACAGAGTCAGACATTTCGTCTGACTCTGCTTCAAAGGACGAAAGCAGCAGTACACCAAGCTCTTCCAAGCCTTCTGCAAGTTCGTCCAAGCCTTCAGGAGATATAGGGGATGATGATATAGATATCAATATTACTTATACAAATGCTCCCAAGGTAAAGCTTGCAAGCAGAACAATTGACATTAAAAACAACGAGCCTATTGCTGCTCAGGTTAAGCAAATGGGCTATTATATTGAGATGCCTCCGTATTTACAGATGGTTAACGGAAAGGTGAAGGCATTCTTAGCTACAAGCTGGACAGGTATGGCTGAATTTAATTCGGGCAAAACTCTCAAGTCCACAAGCAATGTTTTTAATACAAGCTCTAAGAAGACTATGTCATCTTCTTCAATCGTAAACTTCGGACAGCAGACCTGGAAGCCCGAAACAATAGCAAACGAGCCTTATTGGATGCGTAATTACTACGGTATTTTCAACACGCTGACTGTTAAGCCGGCGGGTAAGGAAGAGCACCTTCTTGCAATTATGCACTGCGAAAATAAGAATGAGCGCTTTGATTTGGGTACAGGCCCCGTATACTACAACAATACTGTATTTCCTTTAGATAAGGTTTACAGCCAAGACGAGTATGACGGCGCAGGTCCTGACGGCGTTTACAAGGAAAGCTCAGGCACATACTTTGCATTTACAAGTATGGCAGTGCTTCCGTCAAAGGATGTTGGAACAAAAACCTTTAACGATGGCGACTTAGGTCCTGTTATATGGCCCTCTGCAGGTTATCTCAACTCAAAGGGTGAGCAGGCATCTCAGGGACTTCGTCATCCCACAGGCTTTTCCGACGGTGAATACGTTTATATTTACTATCTTGATACCTCTAAAACCAACTCCGAGGCAGGCAGACAGGCAGGCCTTAAGGTTGCCCGTTCTCCTATTTCCGAATTAGGTAAGCCCGGAAGCTTCAAAACATATTTCTCAGGCAAATGGGAAGAGGATGCATTACCCAAGAACTTTGACAAGAACAGCAGAGATATGTTCTATAAAAAAGGCGGAAAAAGCTCAATCATTATAAATGACCAGATTGTACGCTTCAGCGTTGCCAAGGTTAAGGGAACTCCCTATTATCTCGGCGTTGAAGAGGCGTGGACAAGTCAGGGTCTTTCAATTATGCTAAGAGCATCAAGAGACCTTGTAACCTGGGGCGACCCGCTTACAATTTATAACGTTCAGTCAGGAAAGCACACTGACGGCTATTTGCATTATCCCGTATTCTACAACAAGAACTTTACATCCTGCGTAGAAATAGATAAGGACGAGTTCTATATCGGCGGTACTTTTGGCCCCGGAACTCCCACAACATATTTCCAATATGTAAAACTTTCTGTAGATATTAGCGACAATTAAACAAATAGTATATTTATTTGCCGGTATAACTTTGATTATACCGGCAAATAAGATAGAAAATAAAAGGCGTAAATTTTGATTTTAAGAGGATATACATATGCGTAGGTTAACATTAGAAAATAAAAAATCCTTTATGGGCTTGTTTTTTGTAAGTCCGTGGATAATCGGAATAATTGTATTTTTCCTTTATCCGCTTATTACAACGATAAGATATTCCTTCAGTGATGTTAAATTTGCTGAGGGCGGTCTTTTTGTCGGTCCTTTGGAAATTTTTTTTGCAAACTACATTAAGCCCTTTGTAGAGGACGCAGACTTTCTCAGGCTTTTTACCGAAACAATTCAAAAAATGGTGCTTTTGGCGCCTTGCATAGTATTTTTCAGCTTATTCGTTGCCATAATTCTCAATCAGAAATTTATAGGACGTACCTTTATGCGTGCTATGTTTTTCCTTCCCTTTATTCTGGCAACGGGCATTGTTACGTCTATTATCAAGCAAAGCTTAAGCGAAATTGCAAGAGGCGGAGATTCAACCTCAAACCTCTTTAATCCCGCATTGCTTACCAATCTTCTTTTACAGAGCGACGTTCCGCAAAGTGTTGTTAATTTCCTTTCAACACTTATCAGTAACATAATGGACCTTGTATGGCAAAGCGGTCTGCAGGTAATTATTTTCCTTGTAGGTCTTTTGGCTATCCCCAGCGTTTATTACGAGGTTGCGGCGGTGGAAGGCTCAACAAGCTGGGAATCCTTCTGGAAAATTACCTTTCCCATGATTTCACCTTATATTTTGGTTTCTCTTATTTATACAGTTATTGATTTGTTTACCTCTTATGACAATACCGTAATGAAATATATTGTAGATACAGGCTATAAAAACTTCCAACTCTCATATATGTCGTCGCTGTTCTGGATTTACTTTATTACGGTTATGCTGTTTGTAGGAATAGTTTATCTGCTCTTTGGCAGAAAGATACACTACAACAAATAATTGAATTTTGAAAGTTAGTGCCGATGCCTTGCATCGAGCCATCATATATACTCAAGAGGAGAAAAAATATATGCCAAAGGATAAGAAAATCAGCAGAGACGGAATTGTTAATTCCTCACCGTTATTTTATCTGCTTGATATTTGCTATAAAATTTTCAGATTTATATTTTTAGTGTTTATGGTCTTTATCATTATATATCCCATTTTATATATGATAAGTATGGCATTCAGAACTACTGCAGACGTATATGACCCTTCAATAGTCTGGATACCAAGACACTTTACCTTGGAAAACTTTAAGCTTGTTATGGAAATTACAGACTATACAGGAGCTTTGATGAACACTTTGTTTTTAAGCCTTTCCTGTTCTGTGATAGAGCTGTTTATTTCCGCCTTTGTCGGCTACGGCTTTGCAAGATATAAGTTCAAGGGTAAGGCCATTATGCTCATAATCGTTATATTTACAATTGTTGTTCCTCCCCAGATGGTATCCTTGCCCACATATCTCAATTACAGAGATTTTGACATAATGGGCATTAAAACTATGCTTACAGGAACAGGCTTCGGCTTTTCTTTGTTGGGACAGCCCTTGTCCTTCCTTATCAATGCTTTATTCGGTATGGGTATTCGTTCGGGCCTTTTCATTTTGCTCTTTATGCAATATTTTAAAGGTCTTCCCATAGAGCTTGAAAACGCAGCTCTTGTTGACGGCTGCGGCGGAATAAAGACCTTTTTCAGAATTATGCTTCCCAACGCAAGAAACTTAATCGTTATGATTTTCTTGTTCTCTTTTGTATGGTACTGGAACGATTATTATCTGACCTCTATCTATTTAGGCGCAGGCTTCCCCACAGTATCCACAAAGCTTTCGGGTCTTAAGGGTCTGTTGGAGCTGACAATGCACACCTTGTCATACGACCCGTATCAAGTAGTTGTTATGCAACAGGCATTTTGTCTGCTGGTAATACTGCCTCCGCTTCTTCTCTATGTAATTTTACAGAGAAAATTCATACAAGGTGTAGAAAATTCAGGTATTGTAGGATAATAATCCGGGAGGGATAATTTTGACAGGCTTTAAAAAAATATTATGCTTTGTTCTTGCATTGCTTCTTTTGTCAAGCCTTTTTGTTTTTGCCGAAACGGGCGGAACTATAACAAAAAGCACAACGCCTGACAGTACAGAAAATGCAGAGCAAAAAAATATAAACTATCAGCAGTATTTTGACGCAAACAGCAATATTGAAGTGTTTGACGGCACTCTTAGCCTTGGAAAAGAAAATATTGCAAATGAGCATACCGATTTTGCGGATATCTCAGATGACAAAGGGCTTCCCCTTGTTAAAGAGGGCTCTGAAATAACATTTAAAGTAAACGTTGAAAAAACGGCGCTTTATCCTATATCAATGCAGTATTATTCCTATGAAAGTACAGGCGCAGATATAGAAATTTCTCTTTTGGTTAATTCAAAAATTCCTTTTACAGAGGCTGAAAGAATATTCTTGCCTAAGCTCTGGCAATATGACCTTGCAGAAGATGTTGAAAGATTTGAAAAGGATAACAGAGGCAACGAACAGCTTCCTCTGCAAAAAGAGGTACAGGCTTTATGTACTGAAGGCTTGCGTGATAAAGAGGGATATTTTGACGAAGCCTTTTTACTTAAATTAGAGGCGGGCGAAAACTTAATTACAATTAAAAGCTTAAAGGAAAGCTTTGCAGTTAAAAGCGTTATTTTAAATGCAGATAAAAAAGCCCCTTCATATGAAGAATATCTCAAAAGCATAAGCGATAAAAAAGTGCCCGAGGCTTCTCCCATTATTATTGAAGCTGAAAAGCCCTTCCTTCGCTCAACTGCAAGAATTTACCCCAGCTTTGACCGTTCAAGCCCCGATATAAGCCCCTCTGACCCTGCAAAAATAAAGCTTAATATCGTTGGCGGCTCTTCCACCTGGAAGGACTGCGGCGACTGGGTAAGCTATAAGGTTAAGGTAGAAAAGGCAGGACTTTACAATATTTCCTTTAAATATTGTCAGAATTCAAAAAGAGGTCTTACCTCAATACGCAAAATAACTGTTGACGATAAGGTTTTGTTTGACGAGCTTAACGAGGTTGAATTCGGATACAGCCTTAACTGGAAAACAGATACCTTAAAGGACGAAAACGGAGCTCCCTATAAATTTTATCTCACCGAGGGCGAGCATATTATAAAGCTTGAAGCAAAGCTGGGCGAATATGCGAGAACTCTTCGTGTTATTGAAAGCGCAGTAGGAGAGCTAAATGAAATATACAGAAAAATAGTAATGGTAACGGGAATATCACCCGACCCTTACAGAGATTATCTTTTGGACGATGAAATTGACGGTCTTGTAGACAGCTTGAAAAGCGCTCATAAAACACTTGTAGACGAGCTTGAGATTATCGAAAACCGTGCAGGCTCATCGGGTACTGAGGCAGCCTTCTTCTATGACCTTATAAGACAGCTTGACAGCTTCATAGAGGATACTCATAACATTACCTCAGAGGCAAGCAGACTTGACAGATTCAAGCAAAACATCAGCGGACTTGCAGAGCTTCTTTTAAGACTTAAGGAGCAGCCCTTGATGCTTGACTATATTCAGGTGCTTCCCGACGGGTCAAAGGCAAATACCTTTAAAGCAAACATTATAGAAAAATTAGTTTACAGATTTCAGTCCTTTGTATTCTCTTTCTTTGAGGACTATACCTCTATCGGTAATGCTTACGATGAAAAAAATCAAAGTCCTTTAAAAATCTGGGTAAGCGTAAACGATATGATGACAACGGGAATTTCCTCAGGTCGTGACCAGGCAGAGCTTCTCAAAAGAATTATAGACGAGGACCTTACCAACAAAACAGGACTTAAGGTAAATCTTTCGTTGGTTAACACCTCAGACACTCTCCTGCAGGCAATCGTAGGCGGAAACTATCCCGACGTGGCTCTTTTCGTGCCTAAGGGTATGCCTATAAACCTTGCAATGAGAGGCGCATTGACAGATATATCTCAATTTGAAGAATACGAAGAAATAAAAGAAAGATTTCACCCCTCTGCTATGATAGCAAACATATATAACGGCGGAGTATACGGTGTGCCCGAAACACAGGGCTATAATATGCTTTTCTACAGAAAAGATATTTTTGAAGAGCAGGGACTTGTTCCTCCATCCACCTGGGAAGAGTTTTATGATGTAGTTTCAAAGTTGCAGAAAAAGAATATGCAGGTGGGAATACCCGAAAATCAGTCAATCTTTGAAATGCTTCTGCTTCAGAACGGCGGAAACATTTACAACGAGGCTTTATCAGAGGTTACTCTTACAACAAAAGAAGCTGTAAAGGCATTCAGCATATGGACAGACCTTTACAAGCAATATGAATTACCCTTGGCTTTTGATTTCTTCAACCGTTTCAGAACAGGTGAAATGCCTATGGGCATTATCTCCTTTACAATGTATAATCAGCTTTCTGTTGCGGCGCCCGAAATAAGAAATCTTTGGGAAATGGTGCCTGTTCCCGGTGTAGAAACCGAAAACGGAATAAACAGAGCTCAGTCCTGTACAGGCTCTTCGGCAATTATCCCCAAGGCAAGTAAAAGACAAAAGGAAGCAATCCAGTTTATTGACTGGTGGACAAGCGCTTCCATACAAACCCGTTTCGGAAATGAAATTGAAACAATTCTCGGCACCTCTGCAAGATATAACACTGCCAATATGGAAGCCTTTGATGCTTTGAAGTGGTCGCAGAGCGAAATGAAAAACCTCACTGATGCAAGAGAGAGCATTTCCGATATTTATCAGACACCGGCAAGCTATTATATCACCCGTAATTTAACAAACGCTTTCAGAAAGGTTGTTTATTACTATTACAACAACCGTGAAGTGCTTAATAAATATGCGTCGGATATGAATAATGAGCTTAAGCGTAAGCGTCAGGAATTTGGCTTAGAATAGGTGAAAAAAGATGAATAATAACAGCAAAAGATTAAATATTATCAGCTATACAATGATGGCGCCGTGGCTTATCGTATTTCTTGTGTTTACGGTAATTCCTATTCTGGCTTCATTTGTGCTGAGCTTTACATATTATAATATGCTTGAAACACCTCGTTTTACGGGAGTTGCCAATTATCTCAGGCTTATGCTGGAGGACGATGTATTTCTTATAGCATTAAAAAATACGCTGCTTTTAGGTATTATTACAGGACCGCTGGGCTATCTTCTGAGCTTTGTAATTGCTTGGTTTATAAGCGATATGTCAAAGTTTACAAGCTCCTGGCTTACCTTCCTGTTTTATTCCCCCTCAATAGCAGGAAACGTATACTTTATATGGATGTTTATTTTCAGCAGCGACTCTGTTGGCTTACTCAACAGTCAGCTGTTGGAGCTGGGAATAATAAAAGAGCCGATTTATTGGCTCACAGACCCTAAAATCAACATATATGTCTGCATTATAGTTGTGCTTTGGATGAGTATGGGCGCAGGCTTCCTTGCCTTTGTTGCGGGCTTTAAAAGTCTTAATCCCGAGCTTTTTGAAGCGGGAGCCCTTGACGGTGTCAGAAACCGTTGGCAAGAAATGTGGTATATCACATTACCTCAGATGATTCCTCAGCTTTTAATAGGCGCTGTACTTTCAGTTTCAGGTGCTTTTGCAGTGGGTTATCAGTGTATGTCCCTGACAGGCTTCCCCAGCACCGACTATTCGACACATACTATGGTTTTACATATTTACGACTACGGATACGTAAGAATTGAAATGGGATATGCATCAGCTGTTGCAGTTGTTCTTTTTGTTTTTATGTTTGCAACCTGGAAGCTTATAAGCAAGATGCTGAGCAAGGTTGGAAGCTAAAGCGAACATTAAAAAAACAGCGGTGCTTGCCTGCAATATCAATTTGCAAATGCAAGGTCGTATATTTAGGAGAATTTCAAATGAAATTATTGCGTACTAAAAAGGTTAGCCGTTCTTTAGGCGGAAATATGCTTGTTTTACTGTTTTTGCTCCTTTTCGGCATATTTACAGCTATTCCTATTATTTATTCCGTTATCAATTCATTTAAACCTATCAATGAGTTGTTTTTGTATCCGCCGAGATTTTTCGTTATCAATCCCACAGTAGAAAATTATCTGTCCTTATTTACAGTACAGCTTAATTCTCTTGTGCCTTTTGAAAGATATTTATTCAACAGCGTTTTTGTTGCTGTTGTTACTACGGTTGTTTACATAATTATAGCTTCCCTTGCGGCATATCCTCTTTCAAAGTTCAACTTCAAGGGTAAGGCTTTGATTATGCAGATTATTATAGCGGCAATTTTGTTCAGACCTGAGGTTACCGCTATTCCCCAATACATTATAATTTCTAAATTCAAAATGGTTGACACCTACTTTGCTCTTATTTTCCCTGCATTAGCAGGCTCCTTCGGTGTTTTCCTTATGACACAGTTTATGTCTACCATTCCCAACGAAATACTGGAATCTGCAACTATAGACGGATGCTCGGAATACAAGGTTTTCTGGAAGCTTGTTATGCCTATGGTTAAGCCTGCGTGGCTGACTCTTGTTATCTTCACCTTCCAGGGAATATGGAACACAACAGGCGTACAGTTTATTTACAGTGAAAATATGAAAATGCTGCCTCTGGCGCTGTCGCAGATAAGCACCTCGGGTATAGCAAAGGCCGGAATTGCTTCTGCTGTTTCGGTTGTCGTAATGATACCGCCGATAGCAATTTTCCTTTTGAGTCAGAAATCTGTTATACAGACAATGGCATATTCGGGACTTAAGGGATAAGCAGGGGGGATATGTTTTGAAAAAAATGAAGCGCATAATTGTTCTTGTGCTGACAATGGCTTTACTGTGTTCCACAAGCGTTTTCGCACAGGAAACAGACAATTATTTATATAACGATTACGGAAGCGCAGTTCCTGCCCCTAACGGATATTCCTTAAGCGGTGTATACAGCGGCAAGGATTTGGGAATTGACAGCTTAAAGACTCCTCAGGACCTTTTTGTTGACGGAGATAAAAATATTTATATTGCAGATACGGGAAATAACAGAATAGTTATACTCGATGAAAATTTGCAGTATAAAAAAGAGATAAAGGAATTTAAGAACACAGAAATTCCAACCCTGCTTGAGCCTTACGGCGTATACGTCAGCAAGGACGGATATCTGTATATTTGTGACAGCGGAAATGCACGTGTTATAAAATCCGATATGGACGCAAATGTTATAACAGAGTATAAAAAGCCCGATACAAACGTACTTACAGAGGACTTTGTATTTAAGCCCTACAAGGTTGCACTGGACAGTGCGGGCGGTGTTTACGTTGTAGCCTTCGGTCTTTATCAGGGCCTTATTTATTACAACAATGACGGAGATTTCCTCAACTTCTACGGAAGCAACAGAATTGAGGTAACAGTTCAGGTGCTTGCTGACAATTTGTGGAAGAAAATTTTCACAAAGGAGCAAAGAGAGTCTTCAAAGCGTGAAATTCCTACCGAGTATTCAAATCTTTATATTGATAAGGACAACTTTATATATACCACCACCTTAAAAACCGACAATTCCATTGACGAGGCAAAGAAGCTCAATGCCTTGGGCAACAATGTACTCAAGATAAATTCTTACAATACATATTACTCAAAGAACAATTACGGTGATATTGACGTAGAGTGGTCAAAGGGTATAAAGGTAGACAACTCTTTTGTTGACGTTTTTGTGGGCGAGGACGGAAATATGGTATTGCTCGACAATGAGAGATGCCGCTTTTTCGAATACAGCAAGGACAACGATTTAATAACCGTTTACGGAACAAAAAGCAATAAAAAGGGCGACTTTTTAAATCCTACCGCAATAGATATGGTAAACGGCAAATATTTGATTTTAGATGCTGAGAAAAACAACATTACAGTTATAGAGCCTACCGAATATATGAATAAGCTCAAGGGAATGTTAACCTATTACAGCGAGGGCTTATACGAGGAAACAATCGAAGGCTTTGAAGAAATCCTCAAGGAGAACAACAATTTATCTCTTGCCTACAAGAGCATAGGAAAAGCGTATTTACAAAAGGGTGAATACAAAAAAGCTCTTGACTATTTGAAAAAAGCAAATGACAGACAGGGCTATTCCGATGCTTTCAAGGAATACCGCAAGGAGTTTATAAGAGATAATCTGCTTATTTTATTGGCAGGAGCTATAATAGTTATAATTGCACTAAAAATATTCTTAAGTAAGTTCAGAGCATGGCTGATAAAAGGAAGGGAAGATGAGATATGAGCTATATAGGTAAAGTAAAATCAAGCTTAATAACATCTTTCAAGGAATACGATTGGGATAAGCTGCGTTGGAGAAATCTTGACAGAATGAAGCTTTATTACGCTTTCAGGTCAATGCTTCATCCTATAAAGGTATTTAACGAAATAAGATTCAGCAATAAGGGCTCTGTTTTGATAGCTTCTGTTTTGTTTATTCTTAATTTTGTTGTTCAGCTGATATCTTACTCCGGAGTAGGCTTTATATTTAATATGAACAGGCCGGAGGACTTTAACATATTTGCAGAGTTTTTAAAGTCCAATATGATAATCGTTTTATGGTGCATTACAAACTGGGCAACCACCACTCTTTTTGACGGTGAAGGAAAATTCAGCCACATATGGATTGCTACCAATTATGCGATGCTTCCAAGAATAATATTTACACCTCTTGTAGTATTACTTACAAATTTCATTTGTATAGACGAAGCTATGTTTTACACCCTGTTTGACACTCTGATTGTCGTATGGATTGGATTTATTGCTTTGTGTGCGTTTATAACAATACATCAATTTACCTTGATGAAAACCATAGCGTCTTCACTTATAACGGTAGTTATGATGATTTTTATTTTGTTTATTGCACTGCTTTTTATAAGCATAGCACAGCAAATATTCTCCTTTGTTAAGACAATAGCTTTTGAGGTTGTATTGAGAAGTTAGCGGAAGGTACGATAATATGATTAAAAGAAAAGCATTAGTACTGTTTTTAGCTCTATTGCTTGTGTTTTTATCCTCAAGTGCATTTATATATGCACAAAACGAAGAGACACCGGCAACAGAGGAAGAACAGCTTGATTCTGAAATAGAGGAAAATACAGAGGGTATCGGAGAGCTTTACGCTCAGAACGATAAGCTTGAAATGTATATAAACCTTGAAAACAGAACCTGTATCACAATAAAAGATAAACAGACAGGGCATATGTGGAGCTCTATCCCTATGGATTACGCAAGCGACACTATTGCGCAGGGCAGCGGCGGAACTATCAACGATATGACGTCGGCTTTGCTTGTTTCCTTCTGTGATGACAAAAGCAATAAATACACAGTAAGCAGTCAGGTTTCTTCCGTTAAAAGAGGAACGTATAAAATACGTAAGTACAAGGACGGAAGCGGAGTTCAGATAGAATACGATTTCTCACGTAAAAGTGAGCAGTTTATTATTCCCGTGAGATATCAGTTAGAGGATGACTCTCTGATTGTTGAAATACTGTATGATAAAATCAACGAATACGGTACAATGAAAATTTTTGATATTTCTCTTATGCCGTATATGGTTTCCGGAAAAATGGGAAGCGAGGGTTATCTGGTTATTCCCGACGGAAGCGGTATGCTGGTTGATTTTTCGGGGGATAACAGCAACGCAAACACTTACGAGGAAATGATTTACGGCAGAGATATGACCAAAAATCTCGTTAAGCAGACAACGGTAAATGAAAAAATAAATTTACCCGTTTACGCCGCTTCATTGGGAACCTCGGCTATCACCGCCATTGTTGAAAGCGGAGATTACAACGCTTACATAGTGGCAAATCCTGCAGGAAAATCCTCTCAGTATGCAAATGTATACACTAAATTTATTTACAGACAGACTGACAACGCTTCTCTTTCGGATAAGGACTGGAATGCAAGAGATATATTCTTAATAAGAGATGAAACTCTTAAAGAAAATCCCAAGGTTAAGTTTTGTTTTTCAACTGAGGACACCGACTATAACGGTATAGCAAAAACATACCGCAATTATCTTTTGAAAAACGGCTTTAAAAAGCTTAGTGATAAAAAAGCAAATCCATCTCTCAATTTACAGTTTTACGGATTGACAAAAATAAAAGAAAGCTTTTTAGGCTTTATGATAGATAAAAAGGTTACTGCTACAACCTTTGATGATGTTATAAGAATTTTAGAAGCAGTAAAGGGCGATTATGAGGTCAATACGATTTTATACGGCTTTGATAAAGGCGGATATCAGGACATTTACGATAAGAGCTTAAGCTTTGACGGTAAGGTCGGCGGAATGGGCGGCTTCAAAAAGCTAAGCCAAAAGGCACAGGAGCTTAACACAAATATAGCTACGGTTTTTGAGCCTACAATAGCTTATAAAAATCCGTTGTTTATGTTTACTTTTTTAAATACAGCTACAAGCCTTGACCGTCAGACAGCACGTTTTAATACATATATGCTAAGCACAGGCGAAAAGGTAAAGAGCAACGCTTATTATCTTGCGCCCTCAAAGGCGGCTAAATACACTCAAGACTTTATTAAATCTGCCGCAAAGAAAAATATAGGAATTGCCTTTGAATCTTTGGGAGAGAGCCTTTACACCGATTACAACACAAAAAAATATTGCGACAGAAAAGACAATGCAGAAAATATGACAAAGGCTGTCTTAACTGCTGACAAGCTTTACAGTATGGCTTTCGGAGGCAATATATATACAGCTAAGGCTGTGGACCACGTTACAGACATTCCCACGATATCTTCGGGCTTTGATATTGAATATAAATCAGTTCCTTTCTATCAGATAGTTATGCACGGCTTGTTGGAGATAAGCGGAAAATCTCTCAATTTCGCAGAAAATACTCAAGAGGAATTTTTGAGAGCTATTGCAACGGGAACACTTTTGAAATATTCCGTTGTGGGACAAAACAACAGTAAAATCCGTGAAACTGATTTGAATTTCCTTTACAACTGTTATTACGAGGATTTCAGCGATATAACAGAGAAACAGAAGAAATTCTCAGAGCTGCACAACGGTTTACAAAACGTCTTTATTGACAAATACGAGGTCTTTGGAAATATAACCAAGACAACCTTTGAAAACGGCAAGGTTATATATGTAAACTTTGGGGACAAGGACGAAGAAATAGACTCAATTACTATAAAAGCTAAAGATTGCAAAATAATATAGCGGAGGACATTATGGAATATACAATGAATATAAAACTGCTTGAAAATGAATGTTGGTGGGGAGGCTGCAGTGACGACGGTATAAAAGCGCCTTTTTGCGAAAACAGCGAGATTTCCAGAAATCTTGACCCTAACAACACATATAATCAGGCATCTCCGTTGCTTGTATCAAATAAGGGAAGATACATCTGGGGCGAAAGCGCATATACATATAAAATCGAAAAGGACGAGCTTGTAATTACAGGCATAAAGGAAAAGCCTCAGATTTTTGAAGGCGGAAGTAATTTAAGAGAGACATATCTTTTAGCATCTCAAAGATTTTTCCCCACCTCAAAGGTTGCTCCCCCTAAGGAATTTTTTGACGGAATACAGTACAATTCCTGGATTGAGCTTATGTATAACCAAAATCAAGAGGGAATTATCAACTACGCCAAGAAAATAAAGGAAGAGGGCTATCCCACCAAGGGCGTCTTTATGATTGACTGCGGTTGGAATGACTATTACGGAAAATTCGAGTTTTCTACATCAAAGTTTACAGACCCTAAGGCTATGGTTGACGAGCTTCACGCTATGGGTTATAAGGTTATGCTCTGGACTTGTCCTTTTATCTCTGCAGACACTGCAGAATTCCGCTATGCGTGGAGTAAAGGCTATCTTATTATGAACAAGTGGGGACTTCCCTCCATAAAACAATGGTGGGACGGCTTCTCCTCTGTTGTAGATATTACAAATCCCGAAGTTGCCGAATGGTACTATCAACAGCATAAATATCTTATGGATAAATACGGTATAGACGGTTTTAAGCTTGATGCAGGCGACGGCCATTTCTATTCTGATGACGATGTTATCTACGCTAAGACAGACAGTAACGGACAGAGCGAAGCGTGGGCAAAATTCGGCTTAAGATTTAAGTATAACGAGTACCGTGCTTGCTGGAAGGCGGCAGGACTTGAGCTTGTACACAGATTAAGAGATAAAAACCATTCCTGGACTGACAACGGTGTAGCGGCACTTGTTCCCTGTCAGCTTGCACAGGGCATTTTAGGATATGCCTATACCTGCCCCGATATGATTGGCGGCGGTCAGTTTACCGACTTCTTAGAGGACCAGGACAAGCTTGACCAGGAGCTTTTCGTAAGATACGCTCAGTGTGCGGCGCTTATGCCTATGACTCAGTTTTCAATCTCTCCCTGGAGAGTTCTTGACGAGTATCACAACGGTCTTTGCCGTGATATTTCCTGGGTGCGTATGGAATATATAGAGGATATTTTAGCCTTGACAGAGCACGCAAGAAAAACAGGTGAGCCTGTTGTAAGATATATGGAATATGTTTTCCCCAATCAAGGCTTTGAAAAGGTTATTGACCAGTTTATGCTTGGCGACAATATTCTTGTTGCTCCCGTTATGGAAAAGGGCAAAATAACAAGAGAAATCAAATTCCCTGAGGGCAATTGGAAGAGCCGCAGCGGTGAAATAATAAAGGGCGGACAAACCTTAACAGTAGACGCTCCCCTTGACGTATTACCTATATACAGAAAAGTAAACGATTGACACAGAGATAGAAAATAATATAATGATAATAAGCAGAAAGAGAGTACAAATCAGTATACAAACCGAAATGTCCTCTCTTTTTTGTTAGGCGATATGTTTGCCACGCAAACGCGATATACTCGCTTTGCTCGTGCGATATGTTGTCGCCTCGCTCCAACGCGATATGATATAAATTCCCCCTCACGCTTTTGCATATCGCAAGGCGTAGCCTTATATCGCTCCCGTAGGGAATATCGCAAATTACGCAAGGAATTTATATCGCTGCGTGTTTTCCGTTAAGGATAACACGCTGATGCGGGGTTTTTGTAAAAAATCAAAAGGGTGATTTTGTGAGTAAAATATTTGACGAAAAAGAATTAAACAAATACCGCCCCATTCCTTTCTGGAGTTGGAACGATAAGCTTTGTCCCGAGGAGCTTAAAAGACAGGTAAGAATGATGAAGGAAGCAGGAATGGGCGGCTTCTTTATGCACGCACGCAGCGGTCTTGTTACCGAGTATTTAAGCGACGAATGGTTTGAAGCTATAAAGGTATGTATGGACGAGGCTGAAAAATGCTCAATGGACGCCTGGTGCTATGACGAAAACGGTTGGCCCAGCGGCTTTGCAGGTATGAAGCTGTTGGAGGACAGTCAGAACTTTGCCCATTATATTGTCTGCGAAACCAAAAACAGCTTTGATGCACAGGCTCTTGGGGTATACGTTCTTGATAACAATAATATTAAAAGAGTTACCTCTGATAACGGCAGTGCTGAATATATCTGCGTTTATGATAAGACAAACTCATCCGTTGTAGATATTTTAAACGAAGAAATTGTAGCAAAGTTTATAAAAGAAACTCACGAAAAATATTACGAGAGATTTGGCAGTCAATTCGGCAATAAATTAGTTGGATTTTTTACCGATGAGCCTCAGTATTTCAGATGGGATACTGCGTATTCACCCGTTATTTTGGAGCTATATAAGAAAGAGTATGGACAAGAGCTTTTAGATACCTTAGGTGCGCTTTTTATTGATTGCGAGCAGTCCTATGAAACTCGCTTTAAATATTGGCGCTTAATGAATAAGCAGTTTGCAAAATCCTTTGGAAAGCAGATATATGACTGGTGTGAGGAGCACAACTGTCAGCTTACAGGCCACGCTATTGAAGAACAGCTTATGTCTACTCAGATGTGGTGCTGTGCAGGTGTTATGCCCTTTTATGAGTATGAGCATATTCCCGGCTGTGATTGGCTTGGCAGATATGTTTCCCACGAAACTACACCCCGTCAGGTATCCTCAGTTGCTATGCAGCTTGGAAAAGAAAAGGTGCTTACAGAAATTTTTGCAGGCGCAGGCTGGGACGTTACCCCCAAAGAATTAAAGAGAATACTTGAATGGCAATATGTAAACGGAGTAAATCTGCTTTGTACACATCTGACACCCTATTCCATAAGAGGAAGCAGAAAATACGATTATCCTGCATTTTTTGCTCAGAGTAATCCTTGGTTTAAGCATTTCAGAATTTTTTCTGACTATTTCTCAAAATTGGGAATGCTTCTTGCTAAAAGTAATGAGCTTGCAGAGGTTGCGGTTATACATCCTATTCATTCGGCATATCTCACCTATAAGCGTGGGGAAGACTATAAATCCGTTGAAGCTTTGGAAGGCGCTTTTGCATCGTTGGTTGAAAGATTGGGCGCTGCTAATATAGGACATCATTATATAGACGAAAGCTTACTCGAAAAGTACGGAAGCGTAGAAAACGGCGTTCTTACCTTAGGAAAATGCAGCTATAAAAAAATAGTTATCCCCAATATGCAGGGTCTTGACTTATCAACAGTTAAGCTCTTAGAAGCCTTTGTAAAGGGCGGCGGAAGAATTTATCTTGACGGTCAATGTCCGCAGTATGTAAACGGCAAAAAGACTCAGCTTGATTTTCTCAAGAGCAACTGTACTTTCGAAGAGCTTAAGAGCGAAAAGATATTTACAAACGATGTAAATACTCAGGTGCGTTCTACCTTCAGAAGCTCATCATGGGGAGAGTTTTTGTATGCTGTCAACATCTCTGAAAACGCAGAGCAAACAGTTACTTACAAAATAAAAGCAGGCGGCGCTATATTATACGATATAGAAAACGAAAAGGAAAGCCCCGTATATTACAGTAAAGGCAACGATTTTATAGAGATTACGCTGAAATTTGCCCCCGGTCAATCTTATATTTTAAAGCTTGATGACAGTGCAGAGCCTTTAAGCAAGCAAGAGGACACTCAAAAAGAAGAAATACGTCTTTCTACAGACTGTAAGGTGCTTGATTTTACCGAAAACAGTCTTGTGCTTGACAAGGCAAGCTATTCCTTTGATAACAAGGAATACAGCCAACGCTATTCAATATACGGAATAGCTGACTATCTTTTAAAGCAGAGAAAAAATACAACGGTATTTTTAAAATACAGCTTTTCTATAGACAATATTCCCCAAAGCCTGTATCTTGAAACAGAAAAGACAAATATAAATAATCTTTGGATAAACAAAGAGAAAATAGCTATTACACATCAGCTTAAGGATGACGGCGAAAGAGTTTTCCGCCACGATATTTTGCCCTATGTTTCTGAAGGTACAAACGAAATAACTCTTGAAATAGACTATTCCCAGGCTGAAAAGGTGTATTATACTCTATTTGATATGCCCGACGTAACCGAAAGCGTTATAAACTGTCTGACCTATGATACAGAGCCTGAGCCCATTTGTCTTAAGGGTGATTTTGCAGTTACATCTGTTCAGCAGAAATTAAACGAGCTTGTATATATTGCAGAGGATAATTTTGCAATAACAGACACTAAAAAGGATTTGGACTGCAAGAGTATAAATACCCAAGGCTTTGTATTCTTTGCAGGGGATATAAGACTTGAATTAAATCCCTTTGAGCTTACAAGAAAAGATTACCGTTTAAAGCTTAAGGGTAGATATGCAGCGGCACAGATAGAGGTAAACTCTGAAAATGCAGGCGTTATAATGCTTGAGGATGAGCTTGATATAAGCAAATTCCTCAAGGTAGGCACAAACAAAATAACAATAACGCTTTCAAGCGGAGGCAGAAACCATTTTGGACCCTTCCACACAAAGAATGAACCTGAGCCTTTGTTTGTAGGACCTACAACCTTCAGTATGAAGGATAGCTGGAAAGACTGCCAGAGTGAAGCTTACAGCGAGGACTATGCCTTTGTAAAATTCGGCATTGAGGAGATTAAGCTCATATAAATAATAGCCCACAGCGCTTTTGCGTTGTGGGCGTTCATTATTCCTTATTCAACAATAAAATTAACAAAAAATCATATTTTAATAACCTCGAAAATGCTGATATTAAGCTATTTGTTGACAAAAAATATGCAAAATTTCTTTTGTTAAAATTCAACTAAAAATTGGATTATTTTATTGCATATTGATATACTTTAATAATTGACTTTTTTATGCTTAAAATATATCATAATAGTAGAATAAAAGAGGTGCAGTTTGTTTTGACAGATTGCATATTGATATAACGGAGGGTAAAAATATGGTTTCAAAAAATGTAGTAGTTAAGAACATAGTAGGTCTGCACGCCCGTCCGGCAACCTTCTTTATCCAAAAAGCAAATGAATTTAAGGCTTCTATCTGGGTAGATAAGGACAACAGCAGAGTTAATGCAAAAAGTCTTTTGGGAATTTTGTCCCTTGGCATTACTAAGGACACAGAGATAACAATCATCGCTGACGGAGCTGACGAGGTTGTTGCGGTAGATTCTCTTATCAATCTTATTGAGAAGAATTTTGCTGACTAATCTAAATAAAAGATGAAATAATGGGATTCCCAAAACGGAGACACTTTGCAAACAAGTTGTCTCCGTTGATTTTTAGGGGAATATTACAAGTGATATTGCAAACTGCCGTTTGCAGCGATATTTTTGCTAAAAAAGCAAAAGCGATATTATATTCGTGTCTTTTCTCACGGCGTAGCCGTATATCGCGCGGCTTGCCGCATATCGCATCGAAGATATATCGCTCGGGCGAAGCACGAATATAATTGCGGCAAGACTTTGCCGCATAGGGAAAGGAGTAAGGCTATGAACAATTCAAGGCTTGAGTATCTGCGTCAGAAAGCTTTGGGACTTCCTATGAAGGCGGGAGTCTACAAGATGCTTGATAAGGACTCAAATATAATATATATCGGCAAAGCAAAATTTCTCAAAAACAGAGTTTACAGCTATTTCAATTCGGTAGAGCGCCACAATGAAAAGACCTATGCTTTGGTGTCTGTTATATACGATTTTGAAATAATAATAGCAGGTAACGAGCTGGAAGCCTTGCTTCTTGAAAATAATCTTATCAAAGAAAACAAACCCAAATACAATATTTTACTTAAAGACGATAAGGGATACCCCTTTATAAAAATTGATATAAAATCAGATTTCCCGAGAGTTACAATGGCTTACAGAAGGGATGATAAAAACGCAAAATATTTCGGGCCCTTTGGCTCTAAAACACAAACGCTGTACCTTGTAAATGCGGTAAATAAAGCCTATAAGCTCCCCACCTGTTCAAGCTTCACCAAATCAAAGCCCTGTCTTAATAATCACATAGGGAAATGTATGGGCGTTTGCAGCGGGCAGATAGATAAGCAGGAGTACAGACAAATTATTAAAAACGTAACCGACTTTTTTGCAGGCAAAACGGCAGAAGCATCTCAAAGCATAAAAAAATATATGATTGAAGCGTCGGAGCGTACAGATTATGAAAAAGCGGCATATTACAGAGATACTCTTAAAGCAATAGAAAATATAGCCGATAAGCAGACTATTATAAATGACCAAAAGGTAAATGCCGATGCAGTAGCTCTTGTAAATGACGACAAAAGCATTTGTGTTTCTCTTATAAGAGTGCGTGGCGGAAAAATGCTTGGTAGCTTCAATTATGTTTTTGATGCTCTGCAACCCTCTTCCAATACTCTTTTTGAGTTTTTGACAAGGTTTTATGAGCAGGAAAGTGATATTCCCAAGGTTATTTATCTTGATACAGAGCTTGAGGATAGGGAGCTTTTAAAGCAGTATCTTGAGCATCTGTCCAAAAGAAAGCTTGAAATTGTAATGCCTAAGGCTTCGGCAGGCAAAAAGCTTCTGCAGCGTGCCAATGAAAATGCAAAGGAATATCTTTTGGAGCATAACGGTCATACCGATAAAATTTCAAGACGTCTTACAGAGCTTTCACATATTGCGGCACTGCCTAAAGTGCCCTCTAAAATTGAAATTTACGATATTTCTCAGACAGCGGGAAGCGATACCGTTTGCGGAATGGCAGTTTTTGTTGACGGTAAGCCCGAAAAAAAGCTCTATCGCAGATTTATAATCAATTCTGCCTTAGCAGGTGATGACTGCGGAGCTATGAAAGAGGCAGTTACAAGGCGTCTTTCCCATACTGACGGCTCCTTTGGGGATTTGCCTGAGCTTATTATAGCAGACGGAGGACAGGCGCAGGTTGGCGCAATTATAGAAGTGCTTAAGGCTGCGGGGCTTAAAATAAACGTTATCGGACTTAAAAAGGATAAGCGCCACAGAACAAAATCTCTTGTCAGAGAGGATATGTCGGAAATTTTATTGCAGCCAAATCCCGAAGCCTTTATTATGGCAAGTCTTATGCAAAATGAGGTACACCGCTTTGCAATAGATTTTCACAAGCAGCGCCGTTCAAAAAACGTTAAAAGCTTTGAGCTTACTCAGATTGAGGGTATAGGAAATAAAAAAGCACTTGCCGTATTGCAGCATTTTAAGTCTGTAAAGAAAGTACGTGAGGCAAGTGTGGAAGAGCTTTTAAATGTAAAGGGCATAAACAGAGATTTAGCTCAGAAAATATATGATTTTTTCAGACAGTAAAGGAGTAATTTGAAATGCTTACAGGAGATTATTCTTTTTTCTATGAGCTTTTTTATAAGCTTATATATGTAATACCCATAGCTTTGATTTCTTTCCCCATACACGAATTTTCCCACGCCTTTGTCGCCTATAAATTAGGGGACAATACAGCAAAGGAAAGAGGCAGACTTTCTTTAAATCCCTTAAAGCATCTTGACCTTGTGGGAACACTTTGCTTTTTGGTTTTCGGCTTTGGTTGGGCAAAGGCTGTGCCTGTGGGCTGTATGAGCTTTAAAAATCCCAAAAGAGATATGATGCTGACAAGTATAGCAGGCCCTGCCTCCAACCTGATTTTAGCTCTTATTGCAGTGCCGTTGTGGGTAATCTCTTTAAAATATATACCTATAGAATATTTTTCTCAGTTTTTCCATATGTTTTTGTATTTTAACGTGGTACTGGCAATTTTTAATATGCTTCCTTTTCCGCCCTTGGACGGCTCACGTCTTCTTTTATACTTTTTCCCAAACAGCGTTTTTCAAAAGGTAATGTTTTATGAAAGATATTCTTTTATTATTCTTATAATTTTAATGCTTACGGGAATTTTTGATAGAGTTTTAGGCTTTTTGACAGATGCAGTTTTAACCCCTTTTATTCTTTTGGCACGGCTTATTTTAAATATTTTACCCTAGGGTAGAACAAATAATCAGAACACGCCTCAAAATCTTTTCGCTTTGAGGTCGAAGATTTTAAAAAGAGAGGATTTTTGGTAAGACAAGGCAAAAACGGAGTTAATCCTCAATGGATTAACGAGTATTTTAACGCAGGATGAACGAAAATCCGCCTTTTTAAAACGGGTTCGGATTGTTTGTTCTACCCTAACATAAGCTTTATAACCGACGGGCAGACAAGAGTCTGATAGATTATGCCGATGGAAGAAATAGAAAAGAGCGCAATCCCTTTTTTGTAAAAGCCTTTTACGGTGGGGCGCTCATATTGGGATGAGACCTTATTTGAAATTATTACGTAGTAAGAAAACTGAAGAGCGTGCTCGCAAAAAATAAGAAGCAAAAGAAGAGATAACAGCATACCGGGAATTACCGCAAGAAGCAGAGCGCAAACGCCCGACAGACCGAAAACGCTTGAAACAAAGCCGATAAAAAAGCCGATGCAAAAGCCTTTAAAGGCAACAACAGCGCAGGAAACGGCAATTCCTGCCACCGAAAGCCCGAATATGAAAATAATAATATAATAAAAAAGCTCAGTAATTAACGATGCAGAGAATACCTTTAAAAATCCGTATTCCGCCCTTATGTAAATTACAGAGGTAAAAGCATCGAGCAGCGTTATCTGAGTGCTGTAGCCTGTAAGTCTTACGCAAAAAGCACCGACACAAAGGCCTATAAAAAAAATAAGTCCTAAAAATATATAGCTTGCATTTTGCTTTGCCAATTTAACAAAAGAAAAAGATATAATGCTTTTTTTTATTTTCATTAACATTTTTGTATTCCTCCTGCATACTTTTCACTTAATATAAGTATATTCCCAAGGAATAAAAAAATGAATTTCAATCTGTAATTGTGTAAATACTGCCTTTGGCGCATTAAAAGAGAAGGCTCAGCTTGAACCTTCTCTTTTAATCTTTACAATATATGTCTTTTATGCTATAATGCCATTTGAATCGGAGGCAATACATAATGACTACTTTTGAAATATTTGCGCAGGCGCTTGGAATTATCGCTATGATATTCAATATTCTCTCTTATCAGCAAAAGACTGCAAAGGGAGCTATGATTATTCAGTTTCTCGGCTCTCTCTTTTTCTCTATGAACTTTTTTATGCTGGGAGCAACGGTTGGCGGAATAATGAATACTATTGCGATGTTTCGCTCTGTTGTTTTTATGAATAAGAAAAAGCTAAAGGCTGACAATATATTATGGCTTATCTTTTTCATATCTCTTTATGTTATTTCTTATATTCTTACCTTTACCGTATTTAATAAAGAAATAAGCCTGTTTAATATGATAATAGAATTTCTCCCGATTATCGGTATGACAGCAACAACTATCAGCTACCGTCTTCAAAGCGCAAAGGCTATCAGAGGCTTTGGACTTATCAGCTCACCCTCCTGGCTTATATATAACATTATAAACGTAGCTGTAGGCGCAACAATATGTGAAATTTTAACTCTTTGCTCAATAGCAATCGGAATTGTCAGATACGATATAAAAAAGAAATAAGCTCTTGTAATAAGCACTTTAAAAGGACTATGACAAAAAATCATAGTCCTTTTTGTATCCAATATGTAATTATTTTGATATAAAATACTAATTGTAATTAAATAAACAGCAAATAATTAAAATGCTCCCATTTCTTTCATTGCTTTGATATATGTATCTGCCTCTCCGTTGGGGTTTGCTTTTTTTGTTGCTTCAATTTCATACAAGTCACATTCAAGTCCGTGAATTATAATGGGAAGTGTTTTTTTGAATTGCTTTGCAATAAAACCCTCTTCTTGCAGCTTCCTTGCAACATTGGCTGCAATATCAATCAATTCATAATGACCCACAGGAACATACCTATTTTCCGCACATTCGAAGCCTATATTTTCTATACCCTGTTCCTCATACCATTGATACAACGCTTCTGTGTATTCATCAGGCTCATCAACATCAATTATACTTGCTTCGTCCTGTCTCCAAAAAGCATAGTTCCATCTTTCTTCATCAAGGGGACCTGCTCCTTCGCAATCTGCCTCGGTGTTATAACTGATAGCCCAGATCGAAACATTTGTAAAATCCTTATACTCGTATACTTCATTAGAATAAACGAAGAACGAAATAGCATAAATGCCGTCCTCATCCCAATTCGACATTTCAGATTTGACCTTGTCATACAACATTTTTTCAATATCAATCATATTATAACCTCCTATACGAAGTGATTTTATTTTATTATATCATAACCCCTTTAAAGTTTCAACGTTTGAGCAAATATATAAGTTTTTTACAGAGTTACCCCTGTTTTGAATATTGAAATTTCACGGTATCCGTTTATTTCGTTTTTGGCTTTTTGTTCTCCGTTTACTATATTTTTTATAAAGCTATAAAAATCCTCTGCCAGAGTATTTATGTCGGGATTATCAAGAAGAACTCCCGCATTATAGTCTATCCAGTTACTCTTTTTGTCAAAAAGAGGAGTATTGGTAGAAATTTTCACTGTGGGAACAGGACAGCCAAAGGGAGTTCCTCTGCCTGTGGTAAAGAGAACTATCTGTGCTCCCGATACTGCAAGGGCAGTAGATGCAACCAAATCGTTACCCGGCGCATTGAGAAGATTAAGACCTCTTATTTTTAAGGGTTGAGCGTAGGACAGCACGTCAACAACAGGTGCAAAACCGCTTTTTTGGGTACAGCCCAAGGATTTTTCCTCAAGAGTTGTAATTCCGCCGTCCTTGTTTCCGGGAGATGGATTTTCATAGATAGGCTGATTATTTGATTTATAGTAGTTTTTAAAGCTGTTTATCATATCAACCGTTTTGTCAAATATTTCTTTGCTGTTGCAACGGTTCATAAGTATTGTTTCTGCGCCGAACATCTCGGGAACTTCGGTAAGTATTGTGCTTGCGCCTTTTTCAATAACCATATCAGAAAAAGCTCCTACAAGAGGATTTGCAGTAATTCCCGAAAAGCCGTCAGAGCCGCCGCACTTCAAGCCTATTATAAGCTTTTCAAGGGGCTGCTTAGTGCGTACATCTTTTTTGATAAGCTCTTTGAGCTTGTTTACTATCTTTACGCCTTCTTCAATTTCGTCCTCTACACTCTGAGCCTCTAAGAAAAATACTCGCTCTGTATCGTATTGTCCAAGCTCTTTTTTTAGCTCTTGTATACGGTTGTTTTCACAGCCAAGCCCTAACACAAGCACACCGCCTGCGTTGGGATGCTTTATAAGTCCGCACAGCGCCTTTTGAGTGTTTAAGTGGTCATCACCTAACTGAGAACAGCCGTAAGGATGAGTAAAAGCGTAGGTATCGGTAAGAGCCGCTATTTTTTTAGCGTTATCCGAAACACAGCCAACTGTGGCAATTATCCATATTTCGTTTCTTATACCTACTGAGCCGTCAAAACGCTCATAACCCATAAAGGTATCTTTCTGAGTGCTGAAAACCTTAGCTTCTTCAGGAGTATATGTATAATCAATAATGTCCCCTAAAGCTGTTTTCATATTGTGAGAATGTACCCATTCTCCCTCTTTTATATCCTGCGTTGCACAGCCTATTGGATATCCGTATTTAATTATTTTTTCGCCCTTTTTGATATCTGTCAACGCAAGCTTATGTCCTCTTTTTTCGCCGTTTGTTATTACGGCAACGTTATCCTTTTCGGAAATTTTAAGCATTTTTATCCACCGCAAGACGCATAGCCTCGTACATTCCCTTTTCTTCAATCAATTTTAAATTTTCCTGTACCGTTTTGCAAAAATCGGGATAGAGAGATAAATCCTCGCCCCAAAAATCTGCTCTTTGGCATAGCTTTTCCACAAAATTGCTATCAGCTTTATTTGCTTCAAAAAACTCTAAAACCGCCTTATCGTCCTTTACCTCTTCAACCTTTGAATAAAAGGCAATCATAGCGGCAAAGGAGAAGGTTATAACAGGGGGAAGCGTATTGAATTTTTTATAATAATCCTTAAATGAGCCAAGAAGTCTTGATTTCCACTTTGAAACCGAATTTAAAGATATGGAAAGAAGGCTATGGTCAATAAAAGGATTTTCAAAGCGTTCAAAAACGCTTTTTGCAAAATTCATACAATCCTCTTTATCTAAGGACAATGTAGGAATAACCTCGTCTAAAATACATTTTTTCATATATTTTAAAATTACGCTGTCCTGAATACATTCACGCACTATCGTTTTACCTGCTAAATATGCAGCAAGCACTGTTGAAGTATGCGCGCCGTTGAGAATACGCACTTTTCTCTCACGGTAAGGGGTTACGTCATCAGTAAATACAACGTCAAGCCCTGCCTTATCAAGAGGCAAAAGCTTTCTGATATCTCCCTTATCCTCAATTACCCAAAGGGCAAAGGGCTCGCCGATATCAAGAAGCTTATCCTTATACTGTTCTGAAAGCTCTTTATTAAAGCCTGTAACTATTCTGTCAACCAAGGTGGTGCAAAAATAACAGCTTTCAGACAGCCAACTTAAAAACTCCTGACAAAGCTTCCAACGCTTTGCCGTTTCCATAACGCATTTCTCAAGAGCCTGTCCGTTATTTTCTATAAGCTCGCAGGGCAGAATATACATTTCTCCCCCTACAGTGCAAAATCTCTCATAGAGGAAACGGGTAAGCTTTGCAGGATAGCTTTTGGGGGGATTTTCCTCAAAGCTGTCCTCTTCAGTTATTGCAATTCCTGCCTCGGTAGTATTGGAAATAACTATTTTATATTCACAATCTTTGGCAAGGCTTAAAAGCTCATCAAAATCCTCATAAGCGCCTATTGCCTTGTCAACACAGGTTATTTTTCTTGCAAAATCTATTTTTTGACCATCTGTCATTCCTCTTGTAATAAGAGTATACTGACAATTTTGTTCTTTAAAAGCATCAAGAGAGCCGTATTCTATCGGCTTTACAATAGTAACCTTGTTGTCTAAGCTTAGCTTTTCGTTGGAAAAATCAATCATATAGTCAACAAAAGCTCTTAAGAAATTGCCCTCTCCGAATTGCAGAATTTTCATTTATAAAGTTCCTTCTATTACATATATTTTTCTATGTCTACCTGACTTGCAGAATTTTCATCAACAAAAAGATAGAAGCTATTATGCTGCTTTAGCATAGTTGCAGGGATATATGGTGTAAGCTCGTTTTCAAGAGTGTCCTTTATAGCCTTTGCCTTTACCTTATGAGGTACTGCTGAAATAATGTTTTTACTGTTCATAATTTCAAAAACAGTCATAGAAACTGCCTGCTTAGGCACTTGGTCGATATTTTCAAACCAACCCTCACCCAGCTGTTGATTTCTGCACTTGTCATCTAAGTTTACAACTATATAGGCGTTTTTGTTTTCAAAATCTGCAGGGGGGTCGTTAAAAGCAATATGAGCATTTTCGCCGATGCCTATCAAAGCAACGTCAATGGGCGCTTTTCTGAATTCCTCGGTAAGCTTTTTGATGTTTTCTTCAATGTCGCCCTCTGTAACAACGTAGTTTATCGCCTTTGCATTTACAAAATCACCGAAGCGCTCCTTTATGTATTTTCTGAAGCTTGAGGATGCTCAATGCTTAAGTCGATATATTCGTCTAAATGGAAAACTTCAACCTTTGACCAGTCAATATCCTTTTTAATAAGTGCTCCTATTGTTTCAAACTGGGAAGCTCCTGTCGAAAGAACAAGTCTTGCTGAGCCGTTTTCGTTTATTGCTTTGTTTAAAAGCTCTGCTGTAAGTGTTGCTGCGTTTTCTCCTAATTCTGCGGGGGTTTTACTTAAGTTGATTTTCATTTTATTTACCTTCCTTTTTATATGCTATATTACCGTTACATATTGTCTGAAGAATATTTATATTTTTATCAAAAATTACAATGTCGGCGTCAAAACCTTGCTTTAAAAAGCCCTTGTTTTTAAGCTTCATAGCTTTTGCAGGAGCTTCGGTTGCCATTTGCACAGCCTTTTCTATGGGAATACCGATTTTTTGAGCTGTTCTCAAAAGCACATCAAAGGTGGCAACGCTTCCTGCAAAGGAGCTTTTGTCGGGAAGCCACGCTACACCGTTAGAAACTACAACCTCAGTTCCTCTTTTTTTGTGTCCTAACATACATTTACTGCCCTCGGGCATAGCCGCACCTCGCATAGAATCTGTAACAAGGCACATTTTTTTGCTTCCTTTTATTTTGTAAATGAGTTTTAAAAGCTCAGGGGGAAGATGAATACCGTCGCATATTGCTTCTGTAAATACTCTTTTATCCAAAAGACAAGCCTCTACTGCACCGCCTTGACGAAAACCGTCTACCCGTCTTACATTAGACATACCCGAATATAAATGGGTAGCTATTGTTGCGTGGTCAAAAGCCTCTGTTGTTTTTGTAAAGGAAGCGTCGGTATGGGCTACTGCACTGACAACTCCTTTTTTACTCATATACTCTGCCATTTCATAAGCGCCGTCAAGCTCGGGAGCTAAATCCCACCTTTTTATAAGGGGATATTTTTCTATAAATTCTTTGTATTTTTTATCAGAGGGATTGCAAAGCACGTCGGGAGCCTGTGCGCCGCACTGCTCCTTTGAAAAGTAGGGGCCTTCAAGGTGAAGTCCTAAAATCTCAGCGCCGTCGTAATTCTCTTTGCTTGCCTTTGTTAAACCCTCTATAACAGCTTCAAGCTCCGAAAAAGGACAGCTTAAGGTTGTGGGAAAAATTCCCGTAACACCGAAGCGAGCATAGTCCAAAAGGGCTTTTTTTATGCCCTCCCTATCGTTATCCATAAAATCGTAGCCGTTAATTCCGTGGCTGTGAAGCTCAATAAAGCCTGCGCTGACATAATTTCCTTTAGCATCAATTATATTTTCAAGCTCAGAAAGCTTTACGCTGTTTTGTAGTACAACAGAATGAATTTTTGAATTTTCAAAAATAAGGGCAAGCCCGTTTTGCTCCTTGGCATTACTTATAAGTATGCCGTTTATAATTATACTTTTTATTTTTATTCACCCTTTTTAAAGCTAAAGCTGTGTATTCCGTTTTCAAGAAGCGTAGCTTTTCCGTTTATTAAAAGCTTTGCCTTAGTGTTTGCAGGAATATTAAGCTCTAAAGCAACTTGATTATCGGCATTTTTGCTCCATTTAATATCAAGCGTTCCCCAAGGGGTTTTCTGATACATTCTGACCTTCTTCAAATCAAGCTCAAAGGCAGGACAAATTTCAAAAACTCTTATATTGTCTTTATCATAAAAGCTGTCCCTGAAGCCTCCTATTCCTTTATAGAGCCATTCGTCTGCCGCCGCCAAGGGTGTATGACAGTGGGAATTCATTTCGTTGCCCGTCATATACTGCCAGCGCTCCCATATGGTAGTAGCGCCCTTTTCAAGCATAAAGCTCCAGGAGGGAAAATCACGGCGGTTAAATAAATCAAAGGCAGTTTTGGAAGCATCAATTTTCAAAAGAGCATCAAAGAGATACTTTGTACCTACAAGTCCCGTAGTGAGCTGAGTTGAGCCTCTTACAGAATTTATTTCCAATAAAAGCTTTTCTTTTACATCGTTATATTGGCTCTCATCCACCATATCAAAGGCAAGGGCAAGGGCATTGGGAAGCTGGCCGACACGGTAGCAATCCCCGTAATAGCCGGTGGGATGAAGTCCCCAATAGGTATAGTAATAATTATCGTTATATGCTTTTTTGATTTTTTCTGCCTTGTCAGTATATTTCTTTGCCGATTTTGTGTCCCCTAAAGCCTCTGCCATTTCTGACATCTTGACAATGATATCATAATAGAGAGCATCTCTTATATACTTTTCATCGGTGTATGCAATTCCGAGCCAATCTCCCAAGCCCTCGAGAGTTAAAAGACCTTGCTCGTCCTCACGTGTCTGCAAATACTCACAAAACTTCTGTAAATCTTTAAAATGTTTTTTTACACAGGGTATATCAGCATAAAATTTATACATATAGTAAACCAAAACGGCATAGGCGCAAGTCCAGGAAAGACATTCTCCGCCGCTGAAACGGGGGGCATTCATATATTCTATTGCGCCTGTTTCTTTGTTTTGAATATCACTTATATCGTCAAGCCATTTGCGGTAAAAGTTCTGCATATTAAAGTTATGAATACAGGAGCTTGCCGCCACCTGACCGTCCCCAAGCCAGCCCTGACGTTCATCTCTCTGACAGCAGTCTGTGGGAATACTGTGCATATTATTTGAAAGAGTCAGCTTCATAGCATTATGTATTTTATTTATAAGCCTTGAAGAAGATGAAAAATAGCCTGTATCCTCAACGGCGTTTCGGATTTCTACCTGACAGATATCCTCGGGGTTAAGGATATCTGAATATCCGCTTACACAGACATATCTGAAGCCTCTGTAAATGAAATAAGGCTCATAGACATACTCGCTTCCGTTACAGATAAAGGTATCGCTACAAAGAGCAGTTCTGAGATTTTCTCTGTTAAGAGTGCCGTCCTCATTCAAAAGCTCTGCGTGGGTTATAACTACTTTTTCATCACGTTTGCAGTTCTTTATTTTAATTTTTACTCTGCCCGCAACATTTTTTCCGAAATCTACTATATAATCACCGTTATCACGTTCACTTATGCTTACGGGAGAAGCCTTTTTAATTTCTTTTACGCTTTCAAGCTGTTGAACACATCTTTGAAGCTTTACATTTGAAAGCACCGTAGTCTGAGTAAATTTCTCCTTACAGTCGGGGGAAAGCTTGTCAAGCCATTCAATTCTTGAGTCAAAGGTTTCGCCGTCGTAAAGACTGCTGTAAACTACAGGACCTCTGTAGCTTCTTTCACTTCCGTCTGAAAAAATAACCTCTTCTGTGCCGTCGCAATAGGTTATATGAAGCTGATAAAAGGCTTTGGGAATTTCAGCATAGTATCTGTTGAGAAAATAGTTCTCATAGCTGCCGTCAAAATCTCTTTTGTACTGTGTACCCAAGAGAATACCCAAGGTGTTTTTGCCCTCATTAAGCTCATTTTTTATATCGTAGCACTGATATTCAATACGCTTGTCATAGGCTGTATATGAGGGGATAAGACCTGTATCGGAATTGAGCCTTGAATTTATATAAAGCCTGTAATAAGCAAGGCCTGTGCATAAAAGATAGGCTGAGCTTATTTTTTTGGAAAGCTCAAAATCTCTCACTAAAAGATTTTCGCCTGTTATCCACCTTGCCTGCCAGCAATCCTCACTCATAGCGGCAGTTACAAAGCTCGATACAGCGTTTAAAAGCTCGCCTGTAGACAGACAAAGCTCTATCTTAAAATAATACTTTTTAACGCTTGAAAGCGTCTTCCCGCCGTATTCTATGGCAACAGACAGGGGACTTTCAACAAAACCGCTGTCCCACATATCCCCGTCATTTTTCTTGCTTGAAGATACTGAAATGCGGTATTTTTTTTGATAAACGCTTTGCTCGTTGCTTGTGATATTCCAGGAGAAAACGGGGTTACTGTCAATGCCCACAGGCTTGACAAAGCCGTTTACTTTAACATTTGATATCTTTGACATATTATCACCTTACAGTTCAATAGGAACAATCTTTTTTGTTTTTCTGCTTATGTCTGCATTAAGGGCAAGTATTGAGCTTAAATATCCTGACTTTACGTCGTTTATGGGCTTATCGGAGCAAGCTGATTTTATGAAATCTGCCATTATTCCGCTGTCTCCGCCGTTATGTCCCCATTGTTGCTCGGGCAAATGATAAGTAATTGCACTGTCAGGACGTAAATCCTTAACTGTTATGGTGCGTGCATTGAAATCTCCGCTTATAGTTCCCTTTGTGCCGAAAATCATAATGCTTCTGTTTTCATAAGCGCTTAAAAGAGAAAGAGTAAAGCTTGCCGTTACGTTATTTCCAAACTGAATATTTAAAACCTGATGGTCAATTATATCCTTTTTGCAGTTGTATACACAATTATTGTCAACCGGTGCAAGACAGCCGTAATCAATAGTATTGTAATCATAAATACAGCTATCTTTAATTTTGCAGTTATCACAGATGTCGGAAGCCTTTTCATTTTCCACAAAATGAGTACAGCCGCCAAAGGAGCTTACATATTCGGGGTTTTTTCCTGCAAGCCAGCAAAGTATATCCAAATCGTGACTGCATTTTGCATTTAAAAGACCGCCGTTTGTAGAGCTGTCACGGTGCCATCTGCGGTAAAAGCTGCTGGCGTGAGTGTAGTTGAGCATTTCCTTTGCCTCTATGGAAATAACCTCTCCGATATCTCCGTTATCTATAATGCTCTTTATTTTTCTGTAAAACTGAGTATATCTTAAAACAAAGCCTAAGCAGATAGTCTTTTTGTAATCCTTGCAGGCAAAATAGATTGCCTTTGCATCCTCCGCTGTGGTGGCAATAGGCTTTTCCAAAAGAATATGCTTATCGTATTTTATTGCATTTATTGCTATTTCTCTGTGTGTTGTGTCGGGAGTGCAAATTATTATTGCATCTACATTTTTGTCATTTAAAAGGTCAATGTAATTATCGTAGCAGGAAACCTCTTTATCTTTAAAATAAAGATTTTTACAGCCTTCAAGATTTTCACTTTTACTGTCTGCAAGGGCAGTTATTTTTACATTTTCATATTTATTTGAGTTTATTAGCTCAACATATGCCGCTGAGCGTCTGCCTGTTCCTATAATTCCTATATTCATTTAATTGACTCCTTTTTGTTAAAGTTAAAGCAATTATCAAAGAATGAATACGCCTTGTTATTGCAAAATGCGTGCTTTACAGGACATACATCATCAAAAAGCTTTTCCCTTGCATTTGCAGCAGTATATATTTTTTCAACCTTTTCAAAGCCTGCCTTTGTATCTTCGATATAAAAGCAATCGTCATAAAGTCCCATTTCAATAAGTAAAGGACGGGGCGCAATAAGACCTGCAATATCCGAAACATCAAGATAATTATAAAGCCCGGGAAGAATTTGCGCACCGCAGAAATTAGCTCTGTTTATTGCAAATTTTTCAAAGGAATTTACATAGCAGATAATGTCGGCAGCTTTAATTCTTTCGTCAAGAGCCGCAGTAAAGGTTGTAATTGTGCCGCCGTAGCTAAGACCCATAATTCCTATCTTATCTGCATTTACCTCGGCTCTCTCCTGCATATAGTCAATACAGCGCATCATATCAAATATGTTTAAAGCTAAGGTATAGCTGTCAAAAAGAGCGCCTTTTATAAAGTTTATGTTGCAGGCATCTCTGCCGGGGAATGGGTCTATTCTGTCGTTTCTTTCCCCGAAGCCTCTCAAATCGGGACAGAAGGTGATATACCCGTGGCGTGCCATAAGCTCGCCGTAATTGTAATTCTGGGACTCTATATCAGCTATATGAGCTTCGTCAGAGCGTATTCCCGCAACGCAGTCCTTACCGAAAAGCCCGTGTCCGTGACAGCAGAGAATGGCAGGAGTGCTTTTGTCGGGCTTTATATCCTTAGGATAAATAACGTACATAGGCATCGACATATATTTTTCTGTATCTATAACAACTCTTTCTCTTATAATGCCGTTGTCCTCTTGCTTAAATTCAATTTCAGCATTTAAAGGCACCTTTTCGGGAAGCTCTCCCATAAGAGCTTTTAATTTTTCAAGAGCTTTTTTATGCCAGCCTTCAAAGCTTTCATTACAGCTTTCAAAGCTCATTTTCGGGATATGCTCAGAAGCTATACTGTCCCAATATACTGTGGGCTTAAAATTTCTTGCCATTTTTTCACATCCTTAGGTAGTTTGTTTTTCGATAATTTCACAGGGCACAACATTTTTCTGAGCCATTGTTTTTTTGTCAACTAAAGAATTAAAAAGATTTACTCCGATTTCACAAAGAGTGCCCACCCTGTTGTCAATAGAGGTTATTGCAGGAGTTGAGCAATCGGAAATAACGGAGTTATCACAGCCTATTACCGCCAAATCCTTGGGAATTGAAATGTCAAGCTCCTTAGCCGCCTTTACAACACCTGCGGCAATTTCATCGGCAGAGCAGATAACCGCTGTTATTTTTGGGTTTTTCTTTAAAATGTCAAGAGCTGTCTGCTTTGCACTTTCTATATTTCTCTTGCATTTTAAAATATGCTGATTTTTTATATCAAGCTGACATTTGTCAATTCCTTTTTTAAAGCCGTTAAGCTTATTTAATCCGCTTGCAGAGTCGGTATCATACATATAAAGAAAGCTATCGTGCCCTTTTTGATTTAAAAAGGCTACCGCATTTTTAAAGGCTTCAAACTCATCGGAAATTACATTGTAGATATAATCCTCATTTGTTTCTAAGTTTATCGTTATTGTAGGAATATCGGTATTTTTTAAAAGCTTTGATACAGCCTTTTGCTGAGAATGAAATTTCGAGCCTATTATAAAAATAGCGTCTACATTTCTGTATATCATCTGACTTATGTATTGAGAGGTTGTTGAAAGGTCAGTTCCCGTGCAGTATAAAATCATATCGTAATTGTTGAGCTTGAGCTGTTTTTCAAGCACTGAAACCGCCTTGGCATAATATAAATCGTCAATTTCCGAAATAAGAATACCAACGATTTTGACGCTTGTCTGATTTAAGCCCTGTGCAAAGGAGTTGGGACGGAAATTTTCCTTTTCAATTATTTCAAGAATTTTCTTTCTTGTTTTCTCGCTGATGTTTTTTCCGCTTATGGCTCTTGATACCGTAGCTGTGGAAACACCGGCAAGCCTTGCAATATCGTATATGTTCATTTGTTTTCACCTAAACAGAAATATTTTTTGGCATTTTCAAAGCATATGTTTTTGATAATATCACCTATTGAAGCGTTGAGGGGATATTCACCCTCTTCAATGAGACACCCGAAATAATTACATAAAATTCTTCTGAAATATTCGTGTCTTGTATAGGATAAAAAGCTTCGGCTGTCAGTCAGCATACCTATAAAACAGTCAATGCCGTAAACAGATGCCATAGCCTTAAGCTGAGCCTCCATACCTTCCTTTGTATCGTTAAACCACCAGGCACTGCCCTGCTGCAGCTTACCTTTAACGCTTCTCTCACTGAAAGCACCGCAGACAGTATTTATCATTAAATTATCGTTGGGATTTATGGAATAAACTATTGTTTTGGGAAGTTCTTCCCTCTTGTCAAGCTCGTTGAAAAGCTCAGCAAGACGGGAAACACTATCAGACAAAACAGTATCATATCCCGTATCAGCTCCTAAAAGGTCAAACATATTGGAATTTACATTACGTTCAACGCCGTAATGAAGCTCGGAAACAATGTTTCTTTTTGCATAGTTTCTTGAAAGGAACAGCAAAATATGAGTTTTAAAAATATCGCTTTCCTGTAAAGAGGGCTTTTTGCCCGAAATGGCATTTTTAAATATTTTATCAACCTTTGAATAATCTGCTTTTTCAAAGGGTATGTATTCAATACCGCAGTCGGCGGCAACACAGCCCATTTTGCAAAAATAATCAAGACGGCTTAAAAGAGCCTTTTCCAAAGCTGAAAGACAGTTTATTTTTATCCCTGTGCAAAGGGAAAGCCTTTCAATATAAGAGAAAAAGCCGTCCTTATCAATATTAATTGCTTTATCGGGACGAAAAGCAGGCAAAACCTTTACATCAAAGCTTGAGTCATTTTTTATAAGACTGTGATATTCAAGGCTGTCAACGGGGTCGTCGGTAGTACATATAGCATAGACATTCGATTTTTTAATTATGTCCCGCACGCCTAAGGTCTTTAGCTTCTGACAGGTTATCTCCCAAATCTCAGGCAGATTTTCGCAATTAAGCTCCAAATCAATATCAAAATAACGCTTAAGCTCTAAATGGCACCAATGGTATAAGGGGTTGCCGATAAGCTTAGGCAAAATTGCGGCAAACTGATACAGCTTTTCGTAATCGCCTGCGCCCCCTGTAATATATTTTTCATCTATTCCGAAAAGGCGCATCTGACGCCACTTATAATGGTCCCCGTAAAGCCATATTTGAGTGAGATTTTCAAAATGAGCATTTTGATAAATCTGCTCGGGACTGATATGACAATGATAATCAATGATAGGCATATCCTTTGCAAAGCTTTGATAAAGCTTGAAAGCAGTTTCATTTTTCAGTAAAAATTTTTCGCCTATTATCATATAGCCTTTTCCTTTCAAAAAACAATGTAACCGCTTACTATGATAAAGCATATTTACCCTTTTGTCAAGAGATATCAAGAAAAAATATATTGACAAATATATATTATATGGATATAATAGGCTTATTAGCTTGTGTAATTTTGCAATATTGTAAGCGGTTACAAAAAAGGAGAAAATAGTATGAAAATTTACAAGGATTTTGCAGAGGGTATAAATATAGCCTATATAGGCGGCGGTTCAAGAGGCTGGGCAAGAGGTCTTATGAGCGATTTAGCTTTGGAAAAAAGCCTTTGCGGCACAGTAAAGCTTTATGATATAGATATGCAGGCAGCCTATGACAATGAAATTATAGGTAATAAAATTTCAACTCTTGAAAATGCTCAGAGCAATTGGGTTTATAAGGCTGTTACCTCTTTGAAGGAGGCTTTGACAGGTGCCGATTTTGTTATTATCTCCATTTTACCCGGCACCTTTGACGAAATGGCTTCCGACCTTGAAGAGCCTCAGAAATACGGCATTTATCAGTCCGTAGGCGATACTGTGGGTCCCGGCGGTATTTTAAGAGCCTTAAGAACTGTGCCTATGTATATGGAAATTGCAGAAGCTATAAAGGAGTTTTGTCCCGAAGCCTTTGTTATAAACTATACAAATCCTATGACTATGTGCGTACGCACCCTTTATAAAGTTTTCCCGCAGATAAAGGCTTTCGGGTGCTGTCACGAGGTTTTCGGAGCGCAGGAGCTTCTTTCCAACGCCTTAAGTGAATTTACGGGAATGGAAAAGGTTGACAGAAAAGAAATCAAGGTAAGCGTTTCGGGAATAAACCATTTTACCTGGATAAACAGCGCTCGCTATCAGAATATTGACTTAATGGAAATTTACGATAAATTCGTTGAAAAGCATTACGAAAGCGGATATTGGGAAAAGGAGCAGGACTTATGGCTGAGCAACACCTTTGTTTCC
Source organism: Oscillospiraceae bacterium (assembly GCA_015067255.1). Taxonomy (NCBI): domain Bacteria; kingdom Bacillati; phylum Bacillota; class Clostridia; order Eubacteriales; family Oscillospiraceae; species Oscillospiraceae bacterium. Next base: position 19,118 of record SVMS01000006.1, on the reverse strand, counting down.
CACGAGCGAGTAAAATTTGACCTTTATAAGAGATACGGCGTAATGGCGGCGGCGGGAGACCGTCACTTAGCTGAATTTGCACCGAGATATTGGTATTTAAAAGACCTTGAAACAATTAAAGAATGGCATTTTTCAATAACTACTGCCCAATGGCGTAAGCAGTCCTTAAAGGAAAAGCTTGAGGAAACACAAAAATATGTAAGAAACGAAAAGGAGCTTACAATAACTCCCACAGGCGAAGAGGGAGTAAGGCAGATAAAAGCTCTTGTAGGCTTAGGCGACCTTGTTACAAATGTAAATCTGCCAAATAAAAATCAGATAAAGGAATTACCCTTAGATGCCGTAGTGGAAACAAATGCGGTATTCAGAAACAATCAGATAATTCCTATAAGTGCTCCCAAGCTTCCCGACTCTGTTTTAGGTCTTATTGCAAGACACGTATACAATCAGGAAACCGTTGTAGATGCCGCAGTCAACGCAAGACCCTATGATGCCTTCAAGGCATTTTGCAATGACCCGCAGGTAACCCTCAGTCTTTCAGACGCAAAGACGCTTTTTGATAAAATGATAGATAACACCAAAAAATATATTAAATTTAATTGAGGCTTAATATGGACAAAATTTCAATAGACAAAGTAAAAAATTACATATATAAAAATTGGGAAAACTGTCTTTTTGACGGAGAGGTTGACGAAAAAGAAATTTATCCGTTGCCCTATCCCTTTTCAACTCCGTCTATGAACGGATTTTTTTGCAAAACTCAGTTTTATTGGGACACTTATTTTATAAATATAGGACTTATCAAAAGCAACGAGTCTGAGCAGGCTCTCAAAAACGTTGAAAATATGCTTTATCAGGTGGAAAAATTCGGGCACGTAGGCAACGACAATTCCCATATAGGAATGAAAAGAAGTCAGCCCCCTCTTCTATCGGAAGCTGTTTTGGATTTATATAAGACTTACGGGGACAAAAAATGGCTTGAAAGAGCATATTCTATATTGGAAAAGGAATATAGCTTCTGGCAAACTGAAAGAATGACCCCCACAGGACTTAACAGATATTATCACTCCTCAGACGACGATTATCTTATTGTTTTCGGCGAATATATGCTTGAACGCTTAAAGCTTGAGAGGCCCGATAACCTTATAGATATGGCAAAAAATTATCTTGCCGAGGCTGAAAGCGGTTGGGATTTCTGTTGTCGCTACAACGGCAAGGGCGCTGACTATATCCCCATAGATTTAAACAGTATTCTTTATAAATTTGAAAGCAATATGCTATATTTTTCAAAGGAGCTCAACACCAAAACGGAAGCTCTTTGGGAAAACAGAAGAAACAAACGCAAGGAGCTAATGTATAAATATTGCTTTAACAGTAAAACTGGCTGTTTTTATGACTATAATTATAAAACAAACACTCTTTCCGATGTTATCAGCGTAGCTATGCTTTATCCTTTATGGGCAAATATTGACGTTGAGAAAAACTCGCAGTCTATTATAAAAACAGTTTTCGATGCTCTTTACTATCCCCACGGAATAGCGGCGTGTCAGAACAAGGGTGAAAGACCGCTGCAGTGGGAATTTCCAAATGCGTGGCCCCCTCTTCACTTTTTTGCAATAGAAGCTCTTTTGAACAGTAAGCAAGAAGAAAAAGCAAAAGAGCTTGCATCAAAATATATAAATGCAACTGTAAATAATTTTGAAAAAACAGGCGGTCTATGGGAAAAATACAACTGTGTAACAGGTACCTTAGACGTAACCGACGAATACGAAATGCCTACAATGATGGGCTGGAGCGCATCGGTGTTTTTATACTGCTGCGACATAATAGCGGCGGTATAAATCCCGCCTAAAAGAAAAAAGGGTGCGGCTCCGCCGTTTACATCTATTGAATATTTTTTATTCTTTAAAATCAACTTAATAAAGTATTATTTGAAGAAAAACTAAAGCTTTTGAAAAAGTATTAAGCAGAGGTTTGATATAAACAAGCTCTATTTCCCCAAAATGAAAAAAATATTGATTTTGGGAAATGAATTGATGCTTTGCATCATAAATTGGCTTACGCCATGAATTGAATTGCAATAATGTGCCCTTGGGCACAATTTATGCCGTAGGTAATTCATGAAAGTATTTACTTTCAATTCATGCAATCGTAGATTGCAATTCATTAAAAAAGCAAGAACGAAACCGTTCTTGCTTTCAGACTGTCGAAAAAGGCACAGACCGCAGAAAAAGAAAAACATAAATAATTAAAGCTAATTCTTAAAAATGATATAGGAAAGGAGTTTTTCTCTTTTTCTATATTTTTGTTTTAAGGAAAATTCCGCATAAAAATGCGGAATTTAATTAATTTTTTCTGCTTTCCGCCAATCCGCTCTCTACCGTACCACCGTACGCCGACGAGAACGGATTGACGAAATCTGCACTCTTTTTGGACAGTCTATCAGGGTGTCGAAAGGTTTTTCGACACCCTGTGAGCTGTAAAAAACTTTCGTTTTTTACAGCTCTCTTTTTAGGGGATAGGAAAATCAAGCAGAATCTGTCAATTTCGCGACAACAAGTATTTGTTGTCGGTTACCCGACGGCGTACAGGAGCACGTCGAGGGCGAAATTGGCAGATAGCATAAAACGTATATTTATTAAAAGAATTATCTAAAAAATGTTTTTCTGTTAATTTTTGTTCTTTCTTTCAGAAGATAATAGTAGATAATCCTTTTATTTAGTTGTTTTATGCGCTCTGCGCTTTTTTACATCCCCTTTTTCTTTTTTAAATTATTCCTTGCTTTATTGCCAAATTTATGATATACTTTAATGAATTAATATTGTAAAGGGAGAAATAAAATGACAATTGCATTTATTCTTTACTTTCTCATTGTGCTTGGAATAGGTATCTTTTTCTTTGCCACCTCCAAGGGCAGTGGTGAAAAGGATTATTTTTTAGGAAACAGATCAATGGGCCCTTGGGTAACCGCTATGAGCGCACAGGCTTCAGATATGAGCGGTTGGCTTTTAATGGGCTTCCCCGGAAGTATTATAGCTTTTGGTTTAGGTAAAGCCTGGATTGGTATCGGCTTGGCTTTGGGTACAATAGCTAACTGGATTTTTGTTGCCCGCCGTCTGCGCCGTTTTACAAAGGCTTCAAACGATGCTATAACCTTACCTCAGTATTTGACAAACCGTTTCGCAACTACTAACCCTGCGCTTAAGGTTATATGCGCTATTATCTTTTTAATCAGCTTTACAGTTTATGTTGCCTCTGCTTTCAATGCAGGCGCCGCTGTTTTCGGCACAGTTATTCCTTGGTTTGCCAACCACCAGATGCTTGCTATGCTTTTATTTGCAGTATTGGTTCTTGCATATACATTTTTGGGCGGCTATAAGGCTGTTTGCTGGACAGACTTTTTCCAAGGTATTTTAATGCTTATAGCTCTTCTTGCTACACCTATTTTTATGGTTACGTTCGGAAACTTTGATGCTTCCTATGCAACCGCTTTTGCTGAAGGTGTTGCTCCTTTCGGAAACAATCCTTTTACAGCTTCCTGGACAGATATCGTTTCAGGTCTTGGCTGGGGACTGGGCTATTTCGGAATGCCCCATATCTTAGTTCGCTTTATGGGTATTAAAAGCTCAAAGCTTATTAAGAAATCAGCAACAGTTGCTATTGTATGGCTTGTTTTAACCTTAGGTGCTGCAATTGTTATAGCTTGGCTTGGACGTACCTATCTTTTAAAGGACGGCTCTGCTTTAGCTCAGATGCTTTTACCTGCAGGCTCTCAAAGCCGTGTATTCATCGAGGTTGTTTTAAACATATTCCCCGGATTTATTGCCGGTCTTATGCTTTCTGCAATTATCGCTGCGGCTATGTCCACTGCTGACAGTCAGCTTTTAGTTGCTTCCTCCTCCTTTACAAGCGACCTTTACAATCCTATTTTTCGTAAGAACAAGGCAGGAGATAAGGAAATGCTTTGGGTAGGCCGTCTTGTTGTTGCTATCGTTACTCTTATAGGCTTTGCTATTGCGGCAAGCGGTTTAGGAAAAGCTGATTCCTGGGCTTCAAACATTATGGCTATGGTTGAAAACGCTTGGGGCTTATTCGGCGCTGCTTTCGGTCCTGTTGTAATTCTTTCTCTCTTCTGGAAGCGTCTTACATATAAAGGTGCAGTTGCAGGAATTATCGGCGGTGCTGTTGTTGATATCGCATGGCTTATCCTCTTTACAAGTACCGTTACAGATGCTGTTATCGTAAATACTCAGGTTTATGAAATAGTACCCGGCTTTATTGCAGGCGCTATCTGTACTGTTATTTTCACATTACTCGACAAAAAGCCTTCCGACGAAGTTGTGGCTATTTTCGAAAAAGCAACCGACAATAGTATAGACGATTAATTTATTTAAAAGCGGCTGTAAAAAACTTTGTTTTTTACAGCCCTTTCTTTAATACATCTATTGAAAAAGCAGGTGTTTTTATGTCAAACTCATCTTCTTCAATCAATTTTTCCGATGAACAGTACGAAAAGCTTCGTCAGACCTACCGTGATTGGTGGGATAATAAGCTTGAACGTCCGATAGTGCCCATTATTACCTGCAACAATCCATCTTCACGAAAGCCGTCAAATGCTCCGCAGATAGCTTTTTCTACTGCGTGGGATTTTTCTATTTCACCTCAGGAACTTGTAGACGCTCACGATTGGTATCTCTCTACTCTGCGTTGGTACGGTGATGCTTTTCCCTTTTTCCCTATGACCTCCTTCGGTCCCGGAACTATTGCGGCATTTTTAGGCTGTACACCCGTAATGGCTGAGGATACCGTTTGGTTTGACCCGCCCAAAAAAGATATTCCCATACAGGAATTGCATTTTGAGGTAGATGAAAACAATCCTTATCTTCGCCGTGTACTCAACGTTTACGAAGCCGCTATGGAAAAATGGAGAGGTAGCGTCGTAGTGGGAATGATAGATATCGGAGGTACTCTTGATATTCTTTCCAGCTTCAGAGGCTCCGAAAATCTTTTGATGGATTTATATGACGAGCCCGAAGAGGTTTTACGTTGTGTAAAGGAAATAAACAAAGCGTGGTTTGAATATTTTGACAAAATCAATGCTTTTATAGCTCCCGAAGCAAAGGGATATTCTCATTGGTTCAATATGTTTGCCGAAAAGCCAAGCTATATTTTACAGAGCGATTTTTCCTATATGATAAGCACGGATATGTTTGAAAAATTCGTCAAGGACGAGCTTGCTTCATCTGCACAGCGTATTCCCAATGCCCTTTATCATATGGACGGTATAGGTGAAATTCCTCACCTTGAGCATTTACTCAGCATAGATGCAATCAAAGCAATTCAATGGGTTCCCGGTGCAGGCGAGCCCTCCTTGCGAAATTGGGACGAATTGTTGCAAAAGATTTTAGACTCGGGCAAAAAGCTGATATCCTGCAATCAAAAGCCCGACGGCTCTGCTATTGATATTGCAAAAAACAAGTTAGGTCAGCTCTATTTTGATACGAGATATTTTGATGCAAACGATATGGCAAGCGCTCGCAGCTACGCTCAGATGTACGGAATTAAAATAGATTAATAGTCTGCAATAAAATTCAACAAATTTTTACAATTGAAAATGTTACAATAAAGCACGAATTTAATATCGTGCTTTATTTTTGCGTCTTTAGTGATTTTTACCAAAAATCTATTCATTTCTTTGTTGAAAAAGTTTTTAAAAAAAAGTTGACAAAAAGTTGCTCTGAATGTTAGAATAAATTATAATTTAGATTGCACTTTAATTTGACTTTAAATTAACAAGGAAGTGATGTTAATATGGCAAATATCAAATCCCCACAGGAAGCCGCTGAGCTGAGAAGACAAATATTGCACAGCGCAGCTAAGCTTTTCTTAATGCAAGGATTTGCTAACACATCAATAAAAGAAATTTCCAAGGACTCCAATGTTTCAGCAAGCACTATTTTTTATGAGATGAAAAGCAAAGAGGAAATTTTAGCCGAGCTTGTGGCATATGTTTTAGAATTTCAGTTTTCCTTTGCTGAAAATCTGCTCAAGGATACAACTGACGACCCTATATTATTTTATGCGGCTGAAACAACCTTACAGTTACATATAGCAGAGTCAAGCGAGCATATCAGAGAGCTTTATAATGCGTCATATTCTCTCCCCAAAACTACGGAGATTATTCAGCATACTATAACAGCTAAGCTGGAAACTATTTTCAAAGAGCATCTTCCCCATCTTGAAACCAAGGACTTTTTTGAATTGGAGATTGCTTCGGGCGGAATTATGCGAGGCTTTTTGTCAGTTCCCTGTAATATGTATTTCACTATGGAACGAAAAATAAAGCGTTTTCTTGAAACAACCTTTATTCTTTATCATGTGCCTGATGAAAAAATTCAAGAGGCAATTGATTTTGTTTCACAGTTTGACTATCCGACTTTAGCTCAACAAGCTATTGATTCTATAATGAACTTTTTTGAAAAGAAAATATAAAACAAGAAAGGAGCCTTTTTTATGACAATTAAAAATAAGCTTACTAAAACTTTATTTTCAGTTTTACTATCAATTACTTTGATGTTAGAAGTAATTATGCCCTCTGTTATGATTTCCTTTGCTGCTACGGGCAACGAATATGCAGGCGGCGCAGGAAATGCTGTTTCAGACCGTGATACTTCCACAAAGTATTCTGAATCCTTAGGTGACAATGCTTCCACCGAATACGCAGGAAGAGTATGGACTGACAGGTCTGTATATACCGACGATGTTACCTTTGATACCTTCGGCGGCGGACAAGAAACAATTACATTAAATGCAGGAGATAATCTCGGCGAAGATTTTCTTGTTGCTTATTCTGCTCTTGCAACCTCTATGTCAGTTTCAGGTCAATCCCATTCTCCTGTAGACGTAGTTCTTATTCTGGACATTTCCGGTTCAATGAGTAACCAAAGCAGTAATATGGATAATAATAAAAGCCGTATTTATAACGCTGTTCAGGCGGCTAATACTGCCATAGACTCTCTTATGGAAATGAACCCCTATAACCGTGTTGCAGTTGTAGCCTTCAGCAGCACAGCGCAAACCCTGCTTCCTCTTGACCGCTACACAAAAACAGCCTCAAACGTTTCTTATTTTACTTTAAGCGGAGAAACAGGCAGCAGCAATAACGCTACGCTGTATACAAGAGCCATCGGCACTGCTTCCGGTACAATTGAAAAGAATACCTCTGTTTCCGGCGGTACAAATATTCAAATGGGCCTTTACCAAGGTATGAATTTGCTTGCGAATGAAACTTCTACAAAAGCAAATATCAACGGTACAAATATTCAGAGAACTCCTTCCGTTATTCTTCTTTCTGACGGTGCTCCCACCTTTTCTTCAGATTCAAGAAGCTGGTGGGCTCCCTCTAACAATGACGATGACGGCCCCGGCGACGACGCATATGCAGGCAACGGTATGAAGGCTATATTGACAGGCTCTTATATGAAGAAAGCCATTGACCGTAATTACGGTGTAGCCAATACAAGCTTTGCTACAACTGTTTATACAGTAGGTATGGGTATTACAAATCTCAGCGGAAGCCAGAAAAATCTTGCTTATATGACTCTTGACCCAGGCACCTATTGGAATGACAACACAAGCAACACTATGAAGACTACAATAAAAAATTATTGGTCTTCATATACAGCTAACAACAACACAGGTACATTGAATATCAATGTAGGAACAAGCGGCTTCTTTAGCAGTACTGATAAAAACTATTATTTAACTCACCCCACTACAGGCTACGATGTAGACGCTGTTGACGGATATAATTATGTAGACGATTATTATGATGCAGACAATGCCTCTGCAATTACAACTGTTTTTGATGAGATTGTTGCAAATATCAACATCTCCTCTCCTCAGGTTCCCACCGAAATCAAAGGCGACAACCCCTTGACAGACGGATACATCACTTACACTGACCCTATCGGCGAATATATGGAGGTTAAAGATGTAAAAGCTATCATATATGCAGGTCAGAAATTCACCGCAAAAAATGTAGCTACAAACGGAAATACAACTACATATACATTTTCCGGTAGTGTTAACAATGCTGTTTACGGACAGCAGGAGCTGAACAATATCATCATCACTGTTGAAAAGGAAGCTTCCGGAAATGAAGTTATTACAATTAAAATTCCCGCTGCAGTTATTCCTCTTCGTGTAAACTCCGTTGTTCTCAACGAGGATGGTAGCGTAAAAACTCACACAAACAACGGCGCTTTCCCTGCAAGAATTATCTATTCAATAGGTCTTCAGTCAGAAATAGTAAAGCAAGCTGATGACGGCTCCTATTACATAGATAAATCAAAAATTTCAGCAGAATATCTTGCTCAGAATACTACCGCTGACGGAAATATAAATTTCTACAGCAGCCTTTACTCCAATTCAAAAACAGTAAACGGCTCTACAGTGGGCGATGCTACAGTAGAATTTGAGCCTTCTCACACAAACGGCTTCTACTATATCCTTGAGGATATGCCCATTTATAAGGACTCTGAATTCAAAAATCAGGTACCTGCAAGCGAAGGCTTAGACGATGATACCGTATATTATTATAAAGACGAATACTATCACGGTAACTCAACGGAAGTAGCGGCAATAGCCCGTACAGGCGCACAGCTTAAGAGAACTGAAATTAAAACAGGTGCAGACGGTTATCTCTACAGATCGGCAGGCTCACCCCGTCTTAACAGAATTCTTAAGTTTGAAGGCACAAAAGTACAAAATATCACACAAACCGCCGAGGATTTTTATGCTCCCACCTTTGAGCACGCTCCCGGAAGCACCGACCCCTATGAAGGCAAATTTGTAATCTATTTAGGAAATAACGGTGTATTGTCCTTGGCTGCAGGCGGAAATCTTAAAATTTCAAAAACAGTTAATGCTTCCAACGGTACTACTGCTCCCGATGCAACCTTTGAATTTACAATTGACCTTAATGGCTCTAATGTAAATGGCGGCACCTATGATTACACTATATCCAATGCCGACGGTGCGGTAGCAAGCACAGGTACAGTTTCTGCAGCTAACCCCAAAGTATATCTTAAGGACTCTCAGACTGCTACTATTTTCAGCTTACCTCCCAACACTACCTATCAGGTAACTGAAACAGCTGTTGCAGGCTTTACATCCTACTCTGAAGGCGCAACAGGCACAATTCAAAACGGCAGTACAGCTGTTGCTGAATTTACCAATACATATAACGTTACTCCTATAACCTTTCCCGTAAACAATGATTTAGGCGGAACAAAGGTGCTTACAGGACGTAATTGGCAGGTTGGTACAGACTCCTTCACCTTCTTAATCCGACCCTATAACAATGCGCCTCTTCCTGATGGGTATGATGCTGTAAACGGCATAACAGTAAATCAGCCTAACACAACCGTTAACGGCGACGATGCTGCAACCTTTGATTTTGGCACTATTGAATTTACAGCTCCGGGCGTATACCGTTATACTATTGCGGAACAAGAACCCGAAAATGATGCTTATCTCCCCGGAATATCCTATTCCAGAGCGTTATACCGTCTTGTAGTTACTGTAACCGATAACGGAGACGGCACAATGAGCGCTGATGCTGAAATTCAAAAGCTATATGACGATAGCGCAAATCCTCTATTTACATATGTCAACAATGAAATTGTTATGAATGCCGGTCAGGAAGCTGAGGACGCTATTGTCTTTGTCAACACTTATGTTGCAAATGCGGTAACACGTGTTCCTGTAGCAACTAAAAATTATACCGATAATTCAGGACAAAATCCTCTTGTTTCAGGTATGTTTGAATTTAAGCTTGAAGCTATAGGCGTTGTGGAAAACAATATGGTAGTTCCCAACAGCATTTCAAGTGTTCCCATGCCTACAGCAGATAGATTTGTAACAACATCTAACGAAGGCCACAACATAACCTTCCCCGCTGTAAGCTTTGCTCAAGACGTTATTCCCCAGGGCGCTGACTCTATAACCTTCAGATATCAGATGAGTGAAGTTATTCCCGATGTCGCAGACAGAGTTAACGGAATGACCTATGATGACACAATATATACTGTTGATGTTGTAGTTTCTATTGACCCCAACAGCCACGAGCTGAATGTATCTCCAATGTATTCCAATGACCAGCGAGTTGCAGTTTTTGAAAACGTATATACTCCCACTCCTGTTACTGCCGATATTAACGGTACAAAAACTCTTATCGGCAGAGATATGAAGAATAATGAAAGCTTTGAATTTGTTCTTGGCTCTAACGCTTCAACAGGCAACGCTATAAGAGACGGCATAGTTGTTATCCCTGCAAATTCAAACGTTGCAACAGTAACAGATGCTAAGGATAATGTTGCAAAAGCCTTTGCCTTTGAAGACGTCACCTTCAAAAAAGCGGGCACTTATGTATTTACCGTTTCCGAGACTCAGGGCAATTCTTTAGCAGTTGAATATGATGACAGCGTAATTACTGTTACTATAATTGTTGACGATGCCGATAAAGACGGAAATCTTGAAATTGCATCTACCACATATAGCAACGGCAAAAATGCTGCTGAATTTACAAATGTTTATTCTTCAACCTTCAGCGGAAATCCTGTAAGTCTTAGCGGTGCAAAAGAGCTTACCGGCAAAACACTTTTGGAAGGCGAGTTCTATTTTAACGTTGAAAAATACTATAACGGCACAATAATCAACCAAGGTCTTGTTACCCATACAAAAGATGTAACAGGAAATAACGGCGTATATTCAGGCGCTATCTCATTTATCGAAGATGATACCTATGACAAAGAAGGCACATATGAATACTATATTTCAGAGTTTATTCCTGTTGAAAAAGTAAAAGGCACAGTATATGACCAATCTAAGTATCGTCTTACAGTAATTGTTGAAGACAATTTAGACGGCAGTCTTATTATTACCTCCACCAAAAAAGAAATTTCAGACGGCTCTACCTGGTCAGAGGTTTCTGATATTGTCTTTGCTAACACATATACTCCCGACCCCACAACTGCTACATTACCTTTAATCAACAAGATTATTTCAGGTGACAGAAGCAAGCCCTTACAGGACAACGAATTCCAATTTGAATTGAAGGCAGTTTCTGCAAATCCCTCTGACGGAATGACTCTTCCTTCTGCAACAATCGTTTCCAATGCGGCTAACGGCAACATCATTTTTGATGCAATTACATTCTCAAAGGCAGGCACCTACATTGTTTCTGTTAAGGAAATTATCCCTGACGATGCAAACAAGGTTGCAGGCATCACCTACAGCACTCAGGAAATTGTTGCTACCTACAGAGTAACAGACGACAGAAACGGCAATCTTACAGCTGTTCTTACTCAGTTTGTCGGCGGCGACGATATCATAAACAGATATAATCCCGAAGCTGCCGAGGCGCAAATTGAAATAAGCAAAAGCTTTACAGGACGTCAAAATAATGAATGGTTAGCTACCGACTCCTTTGACTTCACAATAAGCGCGCTTGACGATGAAACCAAGCAAGCTATTGCAAATGGTGAAATCGAATTCCAGCTTGACAACGGCAGCACTGACACAGCAACAAAAACTATAAATGCAAAAGGTCAGTTGGCTTCCCACATTGTAAAGGTAAACAAAGCAGGTACTTATAAATTCAAGGTAAGCGAGGTACAGGGCAATATCCCCGGTGTAGCTTATGACACCAACGACTATGATGTTGTTATAGTTGCAACCGACGACAGCGCAAATGCTAAAATAAAGCTTAATATCAACAATCAGAATACTGACAAAATAACCCTTGATTTCTCAAACACCTACTCCGTACAGTCAACTAATGATATTGAGTTCAGCGCTGTTAAAAAGGTTACATCACCTAAGGACAATGCCTACAGCTTTGTTGGCGGAGAATTCAAATTTACTCTTAAAGACGAACAGGGCAAAACAATAGCAACAGCAACCAATGACAAAAACGGAAATATTGTATTTGACAAGTTCGTTATTGACGCTGCAGGCACATATAGATACGTAGTTTATGAAGAAAATACAGCTGTTAAAAACATAACCTATGATAAGACAAAATACATTGTTGAACTCACAGTTGAAGACAACACAACAGGAAAGCTCGTTGTAACAAAAACTGTTATCACAAAAGAAAACAGCACCGATGAAATTTCCGAAATAGTCTTTGAAAATGTTTACACTCCCGAAGCTCCTGCTACAAGCCCTGACACAGGAGTTGACTCAACAAATTATATGAATTTGTTAATTGCTCTTTTCTTCATAAGCACAAGCTGCCTCACAGCAACCCTTTTCTACGGTATAAAGAAATATAGAGAAGAATAAGCCAAATAAAAATTAAAGGGAAGGTTCAATCTGAACCTTCCCTTTTTGTATAACGAAAGCTCTGCAATAGTCGTATGGTTTTCGTTATATAAAAAAGGGACACCGAACAACATTATTCTGTGTCCTTGTATTATTTATCAGAAGTTATTTTATTTCTTAACAAATTCTCTGTTGGTAATCACGGTAGTTTTGACTCAATGGTGCACAATATTTTTAAAGAGTTATCAAAAATATATTCTCTGCGTAGGCGGGTCAGGTTCTTATTGTGAGAACAACAAGGTTCTGGGGTACCTGCCACGCATTTTTAATGCGTAGGCGGGTCAGGTTCTTACACTCTTTCTAAAAGTTTAACAGAACAGTTTAATTCCCAAACAGCTGAATTGCCTGCGTATCTTCCTCTGTTTTCTTTCACATAAAACTGCGTTGTTTTTTCGCCTCCTGAAACTGATATAGTTACTGAACTGCTGCCATAATCAGGAATATTATCATTTTCTATTACTTTTCCTATGATTGTAATATCGTCCTTTAGAGATGCAATTATTATATCTCCATCTTCAATTGACTTTTCGTTGTATGTAATTTCTTCTATCCAATCATCACCCACGTGATTTATTGATATACAGTCAAGAGAACAATTTATTTGATAAATTCCTTTTGTTGCTTTGACCATATTATCAACTGCAGATTGTAATGTTTTGTAAGCTATATTAATATCGTTTTGTGTGGAAATCTGATTGTTTATGGTTTGTGTTACAGAAAAAATTACAATTTTTAATTTTTTAGCAGACTTAGTTGTAAATTTGTTTTTATCAATTTTTTAGCTTTGTATAACAATTTTTGTAATTCTGTTTTATCGGGCTTGATATAAAAGATATTTTTTGTTTCTTGTTTTTGATTTCCTTTTGCTGTCTCTGATTTCAATCCCGAATAACATCCTGTCAGCAAAAACAAAATAATAATATATAAAAATAAAACATATACTTTTTTCATATTCTCGCACCATCCGATAACACCAAAAATAGCTATATTATAATCATAATAACATTTTAAATGGGAAAATGCAATATAAATCAGTAGGCGAAATGGGAATATTCCCTTTTAAAATAGTATAAAATATTATCGTGAGGTGATAAGTATGGATGCTTCTTTCATCAGAGAAAGAATTTCTGTTTTGAGAATTAGAAAAAATGTTTCCGAATATAAAATGAGTACCGATTTGGGACGGAGTAAAAACTATATTCAAAGTATTTCTTCGGGACGTAATCTTCCTTCGGTTTCTGAATTCCTTTCAATTTGCGAGTATTTAGGTGTTACCCCAAAAGAATTTTTTGATACCGAAATCAATGAGCCTATACTTATTCACGAACTTAATGATACAGTGAAATATTTTTCAGAAGATGATTTGAAAGTTCTCATTTCTGTAGCAAAGAAAATGAAAAAGTGATAAACTTATGAACTTTGTTATCTTTACAAAATAAAGCGAGTGCAGTATGTAACACTGCACTCGCATTTTTTGTATTCTTTTTTATTCCTGTTCTTTTTGTGATTCTGCTATAACCTTTTGCGCAACGTTTGCAGGAGCGTCCTGATAGCAAGCAAACTCAAAGGTAAAGCTTCCTGCGCCTCTTGTCATAGAGCGCAAATCAATTGCGTAATCGTGCATCTCTGACATAGGAACCTGAGCCTCTATTATCTGAGTGCCCTCGTTGGTGGGGCTCATTCCCATAACGTGACCTCTACGCTTGTTAAGGTCGCCTATAACGTCACCCATAAGGCTGTCGGGAACGATAACTGAAAGGTTTCCTATCGGCTCTAAGAGTACGGGATTTGCGGCTGTAAGTCCTGCCTTGAAGGCAAGGGAAGCAGCAACCTTAAACGCCATTTCCGAAGAGTCAACATCGTGATATGAGCCGTCTACCAAAGTAGCCTTAAGATTTACAACGGGATAGCCTGCCAAAACACCCTTTGACATACATTCCTGTAATCCCTTTTCAACTGCAGGGTGGAAATTCTTAGGCACTGAGCCACCGAAAATCTTCTCTTCAAAGGTAAGGCCTTCGTTTTCCATACAGGGCTCAAATTCAATCCAGACGTGACCGTACTGACCGTGACCGCCCGATTGCTTCTTGTGCTTGCCCTCTACCTTTACTTTTTTACGGATTGCCTCTCTGTATGCAACCTTAGGAGCTATCAGAGATACGCCTGTACCGAATTTGTTCTTAAGCTTTGAAACAAGCACGTCTATATGCATTTCGCCCATTCCGGTAATAACCATCTGTTTTGTTTCGGTATTATTTTTAAGAGTAAAGGTCAAATCCTCTTCTGCAAGCTTTTTCATACCTGCGGAGATTTTTTCCTCGTCGCCCTTAGCGGCGGGAACAACTGCCATTGAAAGACAGGGAGTGGGGAATTTAAGGCCCTTAAAGGTAAGCTTTCTTGCAGGATCGCAAAGAGTATCTCCTGTAATTGTTTCGGAAAGCTTTGTTACAACGCCGATATCACCTGCGCCTATTTTATCTGTTTCTACCTGTTTTTTACCTCTTACGTAGAAAATATGGCCTAATTTTTCAATATTTCCCGTTCTTGAATTATAAAGGGACTGACCTGATGTAGCATTTCCGCTTACAACCTTAAAGTAGGACATTTTTCCTACAAATGGGTCGGCAACTGTTTTGAAAACCAAAAGGCTTGTGGGAGAATCGGTTTCAACATCAATTTCAAGCTGCTGAGCTGCCGCCATAGCTCTCTCTGTGTAAATGGAGGGGTCGGGGAAAAACTCAGTTATAGCTTCAAGAGCAGAGCCTAAGCCGACAAAGGTTGAAGAAGAGCCGCATAAAACGGGAATAAGAGTTCCTGTGCTTATGCCTAAACGCACGCCCTTTTTAGTTTCCTCATCGGTAAATTTCTCGCCTGCGAAGAATTTTTCCATTAGCTCGTCATCGGTTTCGGCAATAGCCTCGTCCAATGCGGCACGGTACTCTTCGGCTAAGGCTTTTAAAGAGTCGGGCACGTTTACAACTATTCTGTTGCCCTTTTCGTCATAAACTCTGGCTATCATATCAACAACATTAAGAATACCCTTAATAACTCCGTTTTCAATCAAGGGAATATTCAAAGCGCATACGTGTACGCCGTATTTATCCTTAAGGCTTTGTAAAATTTTAAAATAGTCAGCGTTTTCTTCGTCAAGCTTTGAGATGAAGAAGGCTTTCGGGATATGCTTTATATCGGTAAGCTTAACAGCCTTATCGGTACCTACGGCAATACCCGATTTTCCTGAAACAACGATAATTGCGCTGTCTGCAGGGCGAACGCCCTCGATTACCTCACCCTCAAAATCAAAATATCCGGGAGTGTCCAAAAAGTTGATTTTATATCCGTCATGCTCAACGGGAATTACAGATGTGGAAATAGAAATTTTTCTGTTTATTTCTTCAGAATCAAAATCGGAAGCGGTTGTTCCGTCGGCAACCTTTCCCAATCTGTCTGTTGCTTTAGTAATATACAACATAGCTTCTGCAAAAGCGGTCTTTCCGCTGTGTCCCTGTCCCAACAGGGCAACATTTCTGATTTTTTCGGTGGGGTAGAATTTCATAGTGTTCATCCTTTCATATGGGTATAATAAAGTTTACCAATTAATTATACAACAAATCTTCAAAATTTTCAATAGATTTGTTAAAAATACATACTATATGTTTTGTATAAAATTCCAACACAAAAAAAGTGCAAAAGCAACAAAAAGGGATTTAAAAAAAGCACATAACAAGCCAATTTCGCCCTTAGCTGTCCGAAGGACAATATAGCTATGCGAAGCATAATATCACTGCGAAGCAATATCGCTCGCCGTAAGGCGAATATAGCTGAGGCACTCTTCGTAAGGAAGAGTGCCTCAAAAGTTTATCTGTTTTCTTTTATTTTATCTATAGCATTTTTCTCAAGACGGCTGACCTGCGCCTGAGAAATTCCTATTTCTTTGGCAACCTCTGTCTGCGTAAGCCCTTTGAAAAAGCGAAGATTTAAAATTCTTTTTTCTCTTTCTCCCAAAGAATCTATAGCTTCTTTGATTGTTATTTCATCAAGCCAGTTATCGTCATTTTCGGCTGTGCTTTTTATCTGGTCCATAACGTAAATTGCATCGCTTCCGTCATTGTAAACAGGGTCATACAGGGAAACGGGGTCCACAATAGAGTCTAAAGCTATAATTATTTCCTCTCTGGGAAGGTCCAGTTCCCTTGCAATTTCCTCAACAGTCGGCTCCTTGAAATTTGCATTTGTCATTTTTTCTTTAACGCACAGAGCCTTATAGGCGGTATCTCTCATTGAACGGCTTACTCTTATTGTGTTGTTATCCCTTAAATATCTGCGTATTTCACCTATAATCATCGGTACTGCATAGGTTGAAAAAAACACGTTTTGGGATAAATCAAAATTGTCTATTGCCTTTATAAGCCCGATACAGCCCACCTGAAACAAATCGTCCATACTTTCGCCACGGCCTGCAAATTTCTGAACTACAGATAAAACAAGCTTTAAATTGCCGTTTACAAATTCTTCTCTTGCCAAAGTGTCTCCTTGCTTTATTTTCAAAAGAAGCTGTTTCTTTTCTTCGTTTGAAAGAACCTTTAATTTGGAAGTATTTACCCCGCAGATTTCAACCTTGCCGAATTGCATAACAAAGCCCCCATGACAATAATTTTGTAATTATTATTGTCAATTAAAGGCTGATACATTCACTGAAATTAAAAGTTAATCTTCTAAACCTTGGGAATAAAACAAATCACTCTCAATATTATAAATATCCTTGATTTTGATTTTCTTGCCATCGCTCATGATGATAAGCTGTTTATATTTATCAATACACTTAACTGTACCCGTTATATTGATATAAGCGCCACCCGATTTTTTATCGTCAGGTTCAAAATAGGTTATTTTAACCGTCGGTTTTTTGTCAATAAAATTCTGAATAATATTCAGCTTTTTATTGAGCAAAGCCAAAGTTCCTTCCTCAAGCTCGATATAATCCTCGGTAACACGGGCTTCTTCAAGCACCATTTCCTCATATCCGTCAATAGCCGCAAAGGGATGAAAGCGTGCTGCACGGTCCATCATTGTCGGCTGTGAGTATTTTGGGGAAACGTGGCGCGGAATATTGATAATATCTTCATATGGAAACTTTTTAGTCATATTAACCTTTGTGACCTCCGATTGATTGATTTCTTTCAATGCCGGTTGCGGCATCCTGATAGCTTGTAGCTTTCATAATTGCATTGGGTCCAAAGCGGTTTTTTATATCAAGCATTGCCTTTTGCATACGCTTTTCTCGTTTTTCTTCTGTATCTCTTTGCAATAAAGCTTCGGGAGTTTCAAAAAGAGTGAGCTGTTCAGAAACGGCAGCTTCTTCTGCCTCTTTTTCGGTCAACAGATGATTTGCAGTAATTGTAAGTCTGCGTATCAGCAGATTTTTGTCTGAAATACGTTCAAACAATTCTACAGTTTTCTCTGTAATAAGCTTTGTGGAGGAGGTGTGCCTGCCCATGTTGGCTGTGCCTCTGGCATGCTTTGGTATCTGTCTGCCGTAATGGTCTGTTGTAATTTCTCCTTTATATTCTGCTCTGCGTTTTGAATCTGTCAGATTTTTAACATCATATCCAACGGTCAGGACAACCTGGTCGGTTGTTAAACCCTTTTCAACAAGCGATAAAACAATCTTATCAACCATTTCCAAGATAATAATCCGTGTTTCATCATAGGTGTAGGGACGCGTCAATACCTGTCCTGAGCTTGTGCTTGTAAATTCAGGTCTGTATGCTTTGATGCTCGAAATGTCAACAGGCTCCCAGCCCCACGCCTGATCAATGAGAAATACGGCATTTTTGCCAAACTCTTTATAGAGAATTTCTTCGTTGTCAAGTGAGCAACGGGCAATATCACCCATTGTATAAAGTCCAAGCTTCCTGAGTCTTTTTGCCGTTGCGCTTCCAACCATCCAGAAGTCAGTCAGATCTGTATGTGTCCAAAGGGTTCTGCGATAGCTCATCATATCAAGAGAGGCAATTCGTACCCCGTCTTTATCAGGGGGAATATGTTTTGCTGTAATATCCAAAGCAACCTTACACAGATACATATTTTCAGCTATGCCTGCCGTTGCAGTTACACCGTAAGTTTCAAGCACATCCTTTATAAGCATTGTGGCAAAATCGTGGGCATTCATTTTGTAGGTGTCAAGATAATGAGTGGCATCAATGAAGACCTCATCAATGCTATAGGGAAAAATATCCTCTATGGAAACATATTTTAAATATGTGGCAACAATTTTTGAACTGCATTCACGGTATAAAGACATTCTCGGCGGAGCCGCAATATAATCTATTGCGAGAAAGAGATTTTTCTTAAGCTCCTTGTCATCGTAGGAGGAGCCTGTAAAATCTTCACCCTTGAGCCTTGCCTTTCTCTTTGCATTGGCAGCCTTAACCTGACTGACTGCTTCAAACAGCCTTGCACGTCCCGATATTCCGTGCGCCTTAAGGCTTGGCGTGACCGCAAGGCAGATAGTTTTTTCTGTTTTGGAAACATCGGCAACAAGTAAGTTTGTTGTCAGCGGGTCAAGACCTCTTTCAACACATTCCACAGAGGCGTAGAAAGACTTCAAAAAAAGCCGAATTCGGCTTTTCCTGAATAATGCCGAAAGTAAAGTAATGCCGAATAATTTAATTATACCATATTTTCAAGCGTAATTCAAAATATTATTCGGCATTTCTGTTATAATT
>SVMS01000005.1 GCA_015067255.1 Oscillospiraceae bacterium | reverse complement strand
AAATATTTTACCAACATTTTCACTCTTTGAACAGTCCTTTTTCACTATACAACTTTCACTTCTTCACTATTCACTATTACTTATTACCTAATCGACAAGTTTCGAAAGAGAAGAATGAAAAGAGAAAAGTTAAGAGAACAAAAAGAAACGACAACTTTCTTGTCGAAAATTGTCGTTTCTTTTTGGCGGAGAGAGAGGGATTCGAACCCTCGGTGCAGTATTAGTGCACACACGATTTCCAATCGTGCGCCTTAGACCAGCTCAGCCATCTCTCCTAATGCGCTTTGTCATTATATATTATTTAAAAATTTTTGTCAATACTTTTTTATTATTTTCCTTTATATTTTTATTTTTTTTGAAAAAAATAAGAACAACCGATTATTTTATTATGTAAAGGGATTTTTTAATGTGGGGTTTAATTTTAAAAACATTTGTTATTTATATTTTTATAATTTTTTCTGTCAGAATTATGGGTAAAAGACAAGTCGGTGAATTACAGCCTTCCGAATTAGTTGTCGCAATACTTATTTCTGAGCTTGCCACTATTCCCCTTCAAGATAACAAAACTTCTTTATGGAACGGCATTGTTCCTATTCTTACTTTGGTTGCTACTGAAATAATATTATCTTTTTTTATGCTTAAAAGCAGTCGTTTAAGAAGCTTTCTTACAGGCAGACCAAGCGTTGTTATAAAAGACGGTAAGCTTTGTCAAAAGGAAATGAAAAAAATGCGCTGTACTATTGATGACCTTATGGAAGAATTAAGGCTGTGCGGCGTTAAGGATATTTTAGATGTCGATACTGCTATAATGGAAACTAACGGACAAATGTCTGTTTTTTTAAAAAACGGACTTGAGCCTTTATGCGCTAATGATTTAAATATTAAAACTTCAAAAAAACCTCTTCCTATTCCACTTATTATCGACGGTACCATTATGAAGGGCAATTTACCTATTGCAAAATTAGAGTTAGACGATATATATAAAATTTTAAAAAAGAAAAATATAACCGAAAAAGAAGTGTTTTTTATGTATAAAGACTCTACTGAAAAGATTACAACAATCAAAAGAGAGTTATAAAAACACTTGACAAAAATTTTTCAATATAATATAATAAGAAAAAAATATTAAACCTTTGATTAAGAATAGTAGCAATTATTCCTTATCTTTCAGAGAGCGGTATTTTGGTGTGATTATCGCAGATGAGTTTTTTGTGAATGGACTTATGAGGGCGGCAGGAAAGCTTTTAGCAAGTAATAGCCGACGGGAAACTCTACCCGTTATCATCGGAGCGCATATGTAGTATGCAGTGAGAGGGCGAATATTCGCCAATTTAGGTGGTACCGCAGAGATAGTAACAATCTTTGTCCTATTTATTAAGGACAAGGATTTTTTTATTGTGAAAACAACAAGGTTCTGGGGTACCCGTCCGCATTTTCAATGCGTAGGCGGGTCAGGTTCTTATTGTGAAAACAACAAGGTTCTGGGGTACCCGCTCGCATTTTCAATGCGTAGGCGGGTCAGGTTCTTATTTTTTGAAAGGAATGACTAAAATGGGACTTATACGATGGTGTAATTCACGTTAATAAAATATTTATACTATTATATATAAAGGAGATAATTACAATGGCTGAAAAAAGAACATATAAAGATTTTGACACATATTATAAAGAATTTCCCTCAAAAGACGGACGCTTTGGAAAATACGGCGGCTCCTATCTTCCCCCTCAGCTTGTCCCCGCTTTTAAAGAGATTACAGATGCTTATGAAACAATCTGTCAAAGTGCTCAATTTATAAACGAGCTTCGAAGAATAAGACGTGAATTTCAGGGCAGACCCACTCCTGTATATCACTGTGAGAGACTTTCCAACAAGCTTGGAAAATGCCAGATTTACTTAAAGCGTGAGGATTTAAACCATACAGGCGCTCATAAAATCAATCACTGTATGGGTGAAGGCTTACTTGCAAAATATATGGGCAAAAAGAAGCTTATTGCTGAAACAGGCGCAGGTCAACACGGTGTTGCTATTGCTACTGCTGCTGCATACTTCGGTATGGAATGTGATATCTATATGGGTGAAGTTGATATTGCAAAGCAGTTCCCTAATGTTACAAGAATGAAAATGCTTGGTGCAAATGTAATTCCTGTTACTCACGGTTTAAAAACTCTTAAAGAGGCTGTTGACGCTGCTTTTGATGCTTATCTCAAAGAATATGAGACTGCTATTTACTGTATAGGCACCGTTGTAGGTCCTCACCCGTTTCCTATGATGGTAAGAGATTTTCAATCTGTTATAGGTATTGAAGCAAAAGAGCAATTTGTAGAAATGACAGGACATCTTCCCGATGTTATTACCGCTTGTGTAGGCGGCGGCTCAAATGCTATTGGATTTTTCTTCCCCTTCCTATCAGAGCCTGTTGATATTGTTGGAGTTGAGCCTTTGGGAAGAGGTGTAAAAATGGGAGACCATGCCGCATCTATAAGATTTGGCAAGCCCGGAGTTTTACACGGCTTTGAAAGCATTATGCTTCAAGATGAAAACGGAGAAGCGGCACCCGTTTATTCAATAGCAAGCGGTCTTGACTATCCTTCTGTTGGTCCTGAGCACGCATATCTCCACGACTGCGGCAGAGTTGTTTACGATTCTATCAATGACGAAGAAGCTATGGAGGCTTACTTTATGCTTTGCCGTTATGAAGGCATTATTCCCGCTATTGAAAGCTCTCACGCTCTTGCATACGCAATAAAATACGCAAGAGAGAACGAAACCGGCTCAATTTTAGTTAATCTTTCCGGCAGAGGCGATAAAGATATTGACTATATTTATGAGCATTACGGCTATGGTGAAAAATTCAATTTAGACTAAAATATATCTATTAAAAAATTCTGCTGTAATTTATTTTACGGCAGAATTTTTTTGCTATAATTTTATCGTAATTTAGCGTGTTTTTGTTTGACAATAAAACGCTGTTGTAGTATAATAGGTAAGTATAGCGTTATATAAGGTGGGTTATTGTATTTTTTTGTAAAATTACTACCTCGCTTTTATAAGTTATAGATAACAGAAAAATATTTTAATTAAAACGGAGTGTTGATTTTGGAAAATTTCATTATTACTGCAATACTGTTAATTTTTATTGCAGTAATGTTAGGAATTGGTATTTATTGCCGTAAAAAAGCCTCATCTTCAGTGGGCGACTTTATTATGGGCGGAAGAAGCGTAGGACCTTGGTTAACTGCTTTTTCTTATGGAACTTCTTATTTTTCAGCAGTTGTTTTTATTGGATATGCAGGTCAATTCGGCTGGAATTTCGGAGTATCTGCTACCTGGATAGGAATCGGAAACGCTTTAATAGGAAGCCTTTTGGCTTGGATGCTTTTAGGCAGACGTACCCGTATAATGACAAAGCATTTAGATGCTGCAACAATGCCCGATTTCTTTGAAAAACGTTATAACAGTAAAGCTTTAAAGCTTGTAACATCTGTTATTGTTTTTATTTTCCTTGTTCCCTACTCAGCTTCTATTTATAAAGGGCTTTCGAAACTTTTTGAAATGGCTTTTGATATTCCTTTTGAATACTGTCTTATAGGTATGGCTGTACTTACTGCCGCTTATGTTATTTTGGGTGGTTATATTGCAACTGCCATAAATGATTTTATTCAAGGAATAATTATGCTTATCGGTATTGTGCTTGTTGTATATACGGTTGTTGACGGTAAAGGCGGTTTGACTTCGGCATTAACACAGCTTTCACAAATCGAAAATCCTACAAATCCTGAGGTTTTAGGAACTTACACTTCATTTTTCGGACCGAGTGCCATAAATCTTTTGGGTGTTGTAATTCTTACAAGCTTAGGTACACTCGGATTACCTCAAATGATACATAAATTTTACACAATTAAAAACGAAAAAGCTATCAAAACAGGAACGGTTATTTCTACAATATTTGCTTTTGTAGTTGCCGGCGGCTCATATTTTATGGGTGCTTTCGGAAGATTATATTTTCCCGGTCAGACAGTCCCCGAGGGTGGATATGACAGTATAGTTCCGCAAATGCTAAGCTCCTTACCTATTGTTTTATTAGGTATTGTTGTTATTCTTGTTTTATCGGCATCTATGTCAACTCTTTCTTCTCTTGTTTTAACCTCAAGCTCAACTGTTGTTATAGATTTTCTTAAAGGCTTTTTCTTTAAAAACATGTCAAATAAAAAACAGATTTTAGCTATAAGAATTTTATGCGGTTTCTTTATTCTTTTATCAGTTGTTATAGCTCTTAATCCAACAAATCTCATAACTACTCTTATGTCTGTTTCTTGGGGTGCTCTTGCGGGAGCATTTTTAGGCCCGTTTATTTACGGACTGTTTTGGAAGAAAACTACAAAAGCAGCAGTATGGGCTGCTATTATATGCGGAATTGGCATAACCAGTTTGGGACAGTTCATTTCTATTTTCAAAATAACTCTTCCCGATATTCTTCAGCCCTACAACTCCCCCTCTAACTTCGGCGCATTGGCTATGATAGTATCACTTATAATTGTTCCTGTTGTCAGCCTTATAACACCTAAGCTTTCAAAGGAGCATGTTGATAATTCTTTTTCTTGTTATGACGTAACCGTTGTTACTCAGCATAAGTTCTCTCTTGAAAAAGACAGCTAATAATTTATAATTATAACAATAAAGTTTTGAAAGTTGGTGAAAGAGCAAAATTCATTTATAAATGGATTTATGCTTATTCGAATGAAAAGTTATATGTGGCAGCCTGAAATTGAAACAATGAACAGGACTGCGCTTGAGGATTTACAGCTTGAGCGTTTAAAAAAACTGTGTGTAAACTGTTATGAAAATGTTCCCTTTTATAAAAAAAGATTTGACGATAGCGGTCTTGACCCTTATAATATCAAATCTCTTGATGATATCAAAAAAATCCCTTATACAACTAAGGAAGATATAAGAGATAACTATCCCTACGGACTTTTCGCAGTACCTATTAAGAAAATTTGCAGAATTCACGCTTCAAGCGGAACTACAGGCAAGCCTACCGTTGTAGGTTATACAAAAAACGATTTAAAAATGTGGGCTGACTGTGTTTCACGTTTTTGTACTGCGGTTGGTGTTTCAGACGAAGATACTGCGCAGATATGCTTTGGATACGGTCTTTTCACCGGTGCTTTAGGTCTTCATTACGGTCTTGAAAATATCGGCTGTGCTGTTGTCCCCTCCTCCAGCGGAAATACAGAAAAGCAAGTAATGCTTATGAAGGATTTTAAAACAACTGTTCTTGTTGCTACCCCTTCTTATGCTCTTCATATAGGCGAGGTTGCTCGTGATATGGGCTTTACTCACGAAGATTTAAACCTTCGTGTCGGTCTTTTCGGATCAGAGGGCTGTACTCCCGAAATGAGAACTCAGCTTGAAAAGAGTCTTAACATTTTTGTTACCGATAACTACGGAATGAGCGAGTTGCTCGGACCTGGTGTTTCAGGAGAATGTGAATACAGAGAAGGTATGCACTTTGCAGAGGACTGCTTCCTTCCCGAGATTATAGACAGTGCAAGCGGAAAAGTTCTTGATAAGGGTCAAACGGGTGAGCTTGTTGTAACAACCCTTAACAAAGAAGGTATTCCTATGCTTCGTTACAGAACTAAGGATATAACAAGACTTAACTATGACGTTTGCAAATGCGGAAGAACCCATGTAAGAATGGACAAGGTTTGCGGACGTGCTGACGATATGTTTAAAATTAAAGGCGTAAACGTATTTCCCTCTCAAATTGAAAGCGTACTTATGGGGATTGAAAAAGTAGGTACAAGCTATCAGCTTATACTTACAAGAACAGGCTTTATGGACAATCTTGAGGTTAAAGTAGAGCTTGTAGACGGTTCTTTGCTTGAAAGCTATTCTATGCTCGAAATGCTCGAAAACGAAATACGCCACAAATTAAGAACTGTTCTCGGTCTTGACTGTAAAATAACTCTTGTTGAACCCAGAAGTTTAGAAAGAACTGCCGGAAAAGCTAAGAGAGTTATTGACCTTAGAAATAAATAATATATCAACGGAAAGAGGCAAAAATATGAATAAAATTATGTTAGGAAACGAAGCCGTTGCCAGAGGCCTTTATGAAGCCGGCGTTAAGGTTGTTTCAAGTTATCCAGGAACTCCAAGCACAGAAATAACAGAATTTGTATCTACATATGATGAAATATACAGCGAATGGGCATCCAATGAAAAGGTAGCGGCAGAAGCTGCTTTTGGTGCTTGTATGGCAGGCGCAAGAAGCTTTACTGCTATGAAGCACGTTGGACTCAATGTTGCAGCAGATTTGCTTTTTACCGCTTCTTATACAGGTGTAAACGGCGGTTTTGTAATTGCTGTTGCAGATGACAGCGGAATGCATTCCTCTCAGAATGAGCAGGATTCCCGTCATTATGCTATTT
Organism: Oscillospiraceae bacterium; assembly: GCA_015067255.1. Classification (NCBI taxonomy): domain Bacteria; kingdom Bacillati; phylum Bacillota; class Clostridia; order Eubacteriales; family Oscillospiraceae; species Oscillospiraceae bacterium. Next base: position 63,784 of record SVMS01000005.1, on the reverse strand, counting down.
CTTCAAAGGTACCTATGCTTGAGCCTTCCGACTCTGCTGAATGTCTTGAATTTACAAAAAAAGCTTTTGAAATTTCCGAAAAGTTTGATACTCCTGTTATTTTAAGACTTTCAACAAGAGTTTCTCACTCACAGTCTATCGTTAAGCTTTCTGAGCGAAATGAGGTCGGACTTAAAGAATATGTAAAAAATCCGCAAAAATATGTTATGATGCCCGGAAATGCAAGACCGAGACACACTTTTGTTGAAAACAGAACAAAAGAGCTTTCACTTTATGGGGATACATCAGAATTAAATAAAATTATCAAAGGCGGAAAAATAGGTGTTATCACCTCAGGTATTGCTTACCAATACGCTCGTGAAGCTCTTGGTGATAAAGCTACCTATTTGAAATTAGGTCTTATCAATCCCCTTCCCGAAAAGCTTATAAGAGATTTTGCAAAAGATTTTGATAAGCTTTACATCATCGAAGAATTAGACCCTGTTATAGAAACAGCGTGTAAATCTATGGGCCTTAACACAATTGGAAAAGAACTGTTTTCTTTGGAAGGCGAATATACAGCAACTATAATAAAAGAAAAGATTTTAGGTGAAAAGACTGAGTTTATCTGCTTAGACGAGACTGTTCCCGTTCGTCCTCCTGTGCTTTGTCCCGGCTGTCCTCACAGAGGTATTTTCTATGTTTTATCAAAGCTTAAGCTTCACGTAAGCGGTGATATCGGCTGCTACACATTAGCAGCACAACTCCCCTTAGGAGCTATGGATAGTACAATTTGTATGGGAGCTTCTATTTCAGGACTTCACGGCTTTAATAAAGCTGTCGGTGAAGCAAGCGAAAAGAATAGTGTTGCAGTTATAGGTGATTCCACATTTATTCATTCCGGAATTACAGGACTTATTGATATTGCTTATAATGCTTCAAATACAACTGTTATTATTCTTGATAACAGCATTACAGGTATGACAGGACATCAGCAAAACCCCACAACAGGCTTTACAATTAAGGGTGAACCTGCAAATGCAGTTAATCTTGAAGCTCTTTGTAAGGCTATCGGCATAAAAAGAGTTTGTGTTGTTGACCCCTTTGACCTTGATGCTTGTGAAAAAACAGTTAAGGCAGAGCTTGCTGCTGACGAGCCTTCTGTTATTATTACAAGACGTCCCTGCGCATTACTTAAGAGTGTTAAACCTGCTCCGGCAGTTAAAATCAATGCTGAAAAGTGCAAAAAATGTAAAATGTGTCTTAAAATCGGCTGTCCTGCAATAAAAAACAGCGACAACGGTATTGTTATCGACTCTACACTTTGTACAGGCTGTGGACTTTGTAAAAACGTTTGCAAATTCGGCGCCATTGAATAACGGATTTTAGAAGGAGTATATAGTTATGAATACTAAAAGTATAATGATAGTAGGCGTAGGCGGTCAGGGCACTTTGCTTGCAAGCAGAATTATAGGAACAGCTCTTATGTCCGAGGGCTATGATGTAAAGGTTTCAGAGGTTCACGGAATGAGCCAGAGAGGCGGTTCTGTTGTAACGTATGTAAAATACGGAGAAAAGGTATTCTCCCCTACCGTTGAAAAAGGAGAAGCTGACCTTATTCTTTGCTTTGAAATGCTTGAGGCTTTAAGATATGTAAGCTATTTAAAGCTCAGTGGAAAAATGCTTGTAAACACCCAGAGAATTGACCCTATGCCTGTAATTACCGGTGCTATGGAATATCCTGAGCAAATTATTGAAAAAATAAAGGCAGCAAACATTAACATCGAAGCCTTTAACGCTTTGGATTTAGCAAATAAAGCCGGTTCTTCAAAAGCAGTAAATGTTGTTCTCATCGGTGCATTAGCACGCAATTCAGAAATTAAAAAAGAAGTATGGTTAGATTCTTTAAAGAAAAATGTTAAAGAAAAGTTTTTAGAAATGAATATTAAAGCCTTTGAACTTGGATATAATTTATAAACTAAAATAGGAGATAATTTATTATGAAAATACAGCAAATTTCAATTTTTGTAGAAAATAAACCCGGAAGACTTGCGGAAATAACCAGATTACTTGCTGACAATGACGTCAATTTAAGAGCTCTTTCTATTTCTGACACTACAAAATTTGGTATTTTAAGAGTTATTGTTGACAAACCTACTCTTGCTGTTGAAGTCCTTAAAAACGAAGGACTTACCGTTTCATATACCGATGTTTTAGCAATAAGTATTTCTGACAATCCCGGAGGCCTTGCATTACCTTTGGAAATTCTCAATCGTGAGGATATTGCCATTGAATATATGTATGCATTTATCGGTTCTACTAATAATCAAGCTTATGTTATTATAAGAGTTGAAGATAACGAAAAGGCTATTGCTGCATTATCTGCTGCAAACATTCCTCTTTTAAACGCAAACGACGTTTACACTCTCTAATCAGAAAGGAAATAACCGCTTTGGATAAAAACAGCACTCCGGACCTTTGGATATATGAAAAGGAAGAAAAAAGTAACGGTTTTGAGATTGTTTGCGGTGTTGATGAAGCCGGCAGAGGTCCTCTTTGCGGTCCTGTGTGTGCGGCAGCTGTCATTTTACCTTATGGACTTGAAATCGAAGGGCTTAACGATTCCAAAAAGTTATCCGAAGCCAAAAGAGAAAAGCTTTTTGATATTATATGTACTCAAGCTATTTCTTATGGAATTGCATTTGCTACCAACGAGGAAATTGATGAGCTTAATATTTTAAACGCTACTTTTTTAGCTATGAGAAGAGCAGTTGATATGCTCTCACCTACTCCTCAGCTTGCATTTATTGACGGCAACAGAATAAAGGGAATTGATATTCCTACTAAATGCATCGTAAAGGGAGATGCTAAAAGTGCCAATATTGCTGCGGCTTCAATTCTTGCAAAAGTTACCAGAGATAGATATATGCTTGAGGTAGACAGGCTTTATCCCCAATACAATATAAAGAAGCATAAGGGCTACCCTACCAAAGAGCATATTGAAGCTGTTAGAAAATTCGGTGCTCCAAAAGAAATTTACAGACAATCATTTCTCAAAAAAATTCTTTTTAGCGAGGATTGATTTTATGTTTCTTTTTTCTAAGAAAACTCTTAAAAAGAAGCTTGGGGATTTTGGAGAAAACCGTGCTCAAGCCTTTTTAAAGAAAAATGGATTTGAAATTATCGAAAGAAATTTTCGTACAAATTTCGGAGAAATTGATATAATAGCAAAAAAAGAAAATGTTTTTCATTTTATTGAGGTTAAAACGAGAAATCAAAGCACTAAATTAGCCCCAAGATGTGCAGTTAACAATGAAAAACAAAGAAAAATCACCAATACAGCTTGTATTTATTTAAAAAAGATTAAACCTACTCCGCATATAAGCTTTGATGTTATTGAAGTTATTACGGATAACGAAAACAACGTTACATATATTAACCATATAAAAAATGCTTTTTACTCAAAGCGATAAAAATCGGAGGTGTACAATGAAAATTGCAGATATGCATTGTGATACTCTCACAGAGCTAAAGGATAAAAATAAAGATTTTTTTAAAAACGACCTTCATATATCTCTTGAAAAGGTTCAGAAATATAGTTTCTACTGTCAGGTTATGGCTGTATGGACCTCTGATGAGCTAAAAGGAATTGAAAGATATAATAACTTTATTGAAAAATATGAGCTTTTGCAAAAAGAGCTTGAAAAAAATAAAAAGCTTAAATTATGCTTTAATTATAAAGATTACTGTTATGCAAAGCACAACAACAGAACAGCTCTTTTCCTTGCTATTGAAGGTGCAGGAGCAATAGACGGTTGTCTTGATAAGCTTGATTATGTATATAAATTAGGTGTAAGATTTATTACTCTTACCTGGAACGCTTCAAACGAGCTTGCAGACGGAGTTTTAGTTAAAAATCCAAAAGGGCTTTATGATTTTGGAAAGCTTGCATTACAAAGAATGGAGCAGTTAGGCATTGTTGCCGATGTTTCTCATTTAAGCGAAAAAGGATTTTGGGATATTATTGAATGTACTCAAAAGCCCTTTGCAGCTACTCACAGTAACGCAAAAGCAATCTGCTCTCATAAACGTAATCTTACCGATAAGCAGCTTATTGAAATGAAAAACAGGGATTGTATTATAGGATTAAATCTTTATCCCCTTTTTTTAAGCAACGACGAATCAAAGGCATCTATTGATGACATCTTAAGGCATACAGAGCATATGCTTTCTCTCGGACTCGAAAACAATATAGCTTTAGGCTGTGATTTTGACGGGGTTTCATCGTTACCTAAAGGGATTTGCGGTATTGATGATATGGATAAGCTTTATGAGGCTTATTTAAAAATCAATTATCCTCAAACTCTTGTTGATAAAATATTTATTAAAAACTTTGAAAGCTTTATTGAAAAACAATTTTAAAATATCATTTGAAAGGCTGAAATCCAATGTTTACAAGCACAAGAAATAAAAATATAAAAATACACGCTTCAACAGCAATTAAGCAAGGTATTTCAAACGAAGGCGGACTTTTTGTTCCTACCGAATTTAAAAATGTTTCAAAAGAAAAAATAGCCGAGCTTTGCAAAGAGGATTATAAGGGCAGAGCTGCCTATATTCTCGGTCTCGTTCTCGACGATTTTACTCCCGAAGAAGTAAAGAACTGTGTTGACAATGCTTATACAAAAGAAAAGTTCGGTGACTCCCCTGCTCCTCTAAAAAAGATTGACAATTCAGCCTTTGCTCTTGAATTATGGCACGGACCTACCTGTGCTTTCAAGGATATGGCATTACAGATTTTGCCTCATCTTACAACCTGTTCATTAAAGAAAACAGGAGAAGACAAAACTGTTCTTATTCTTGTTGCCACATCAGGCGACACAGGTAAAGCTGCTCTTGAAGGCTTTGCAGATGTTGAAGGCACTAAAATACTTGTATTCTATCCCACTGACGGAGTTTCCAACATTCAGAAACTGCAAATGACCACTCAGGACGGAAAAAATGTTGCAGTTTGCGGAATTTACGGTAATTTTGACGATGCTCAGAACGGCGTAAAAGCTATATTTACTGATAACGAGGTTAAAAAATCCTTAGCTGATAAAGGTTATATTTTCTCAAGTGCTAACTCTATAAACTGGGGACGCCTTGCCCCTCAAATAGTTTATTATTTCAGTGCTTATTGCGACCTTTGCAACGCAGGAGAAATAGAGCTTGGTGAGAAAATAAATATTACTGTTCCCACAGGTAACTTTGGAAATATTCTTGCCGCTTATTATGCTATGAAAATGGGACTTCCTGTTAACAAATTTATATGCGCTTCAAATAAAAACAACATTCTTACCGACTTTATTGAAAGCGGCGTATATGACAAAAACAGAAGCTTTTTTACAACTGCTTCTCCCTCAATGGATATTCTTATTTCAAGTAATCTTGAAAGACTTTTATTTGACCTTTGCGATTGTGATGATGTAAAGCTTTCATCCTTTATGAATTCTCTTAAAAACGAAGGAAAATACACTATTGACAAAGATATGCTTGACAAGCTTCAGTCTTTATTTGTTGGTGGCTATTGCGATGATATCGGTACTAAAGAGTGTATTAAGAAAACCTTTGATGATTTCTCTTATGTTATAGATACTCATACTGCAGTTGCGGTAAAGGTTTACAATGAATACAGAGAAAAAACCGGTGATAATACAAAAACTGTTATTGCCTCTACTGCTTCTCCCTTTAAATTCAACGAAGCTGTTATTGAAGCTCTTACAGGAGAAAATGTCAACGGTCAAAATGAATTTGAGCTTTTAGATAAGCTTTCTGCTATTGGAAATATTGAAGCTCCCAAAGCATTATCTCAGCTTAAAACCAAAGCTGTACGCTTTAAAGATACCTGTAAAAAAGAAGATATGCTATCAGCTGTCAATACTATGCTTAAATAGATTTTATGAGGTGCTAATCTCTTGAACAAAAACGATCTCCAAAATTATAGTCCTCTTTCCTTGGCTTATTTAGGTGATGCTGTTATAGAGCTATTAGTACGAAATTATTTGCTTGAGAATAATCTTTGTACTCCTAACTCTTTACATAAAAAAGCCTTGATTTTTGTAAGCGCAACTGCTCAAAGTCACGCTTTTGCCCTCATAGAGCCTCATTTAACCGATGAAGAGAAAAATGTTTACCGTCACGGAAGAAACGCCAAAAACTCTGCAATAGCAAAGCACGCTAACGCTACAGATTACAGACGTGCAACAGGTATGGAAGCTCTTTTTGGATATCTTCATCTTTTGGAAGATTTTGAAAGAATACAGTATCTTTTTAAAATTGCATATTTCCCCAATGATGTATAAATTTAGCCGATAAACTTTAATTAGTTTATCGGCTTTTTTCAGATTTTCTTTATTATTTCCCGGGCAATTATTTCAATATTTTCACTGTTATTTTTTGCGTTGATTACTACTTCTTTTTCATCAAGTCTGCTTTTTCCTATTCCGGAAGCCTTATTTGTAACAAAAGATATACAAAGCACAGGGAGACCACAATGAGCTGCTGATATAATTTCAGGCACCGTAGACATTCCTACAACTGTTGCTCCCATAAGCTTCAAAACTCTGATTTCTGCAGGAGTTTCATAATTTGGACCCGACATATAAGCATATATTCCGTCTTTAAGGGTTATATTATACTTTTTAGCTATTTCGTGAGCAAGCTTTGCCAAGTTTTCATCGTATACAGACTGCATATCAAAAAAGCGCTCACCTAATTCTGAAATATTCTCGCCTCTCAAAGAGCTGTCAGATACAAGCTTTATATGGTCTCTTACACAAACCAAATCTCCTATACTATAGTCCTCTGAAATTCCGCCTGCCGCATTTGTTACAATCAAAGCCTTTACACCTAAAAGCTTAAATACTCCTATGGGAAATGCAACCTCACGCATAGTATATCCCTCGTAACAATGAAAGCGGCCGTTCATAGCCACAATATTTTTACCAAAGGCCTTACCTAAAACAAGCTCACCTTTTTGATAATATAAAGTAGGCTTAGGAAAATTAGGAATATCTTTATAGGGAATAACAATAGGATTTTCTATTTTTTCAATAAAGCTGTCAAGACCGCTTCCCAAAATTATAGCTACGTCAGGAACAAAATCAATAAAGCTTTTTATATATTCTGCACTTTGGCAATAATGGTTATATGTTGTTTCCAATGCTATTCCTCCTTTTCAAGCTTTCTGTAATCTGTTTTTCCTAAAAGTGTTTTAGGAAGCTCTTTTATTATTTCTATTTTATAAGGCAACGCATATTTTGCAATATTTTTTACACAATGCTCTTTTAAGCTTTCTATTATTTTCTCTTTATTTTCGCTGTCATTTTTTAAAACTACATACGCCTTAACCTTTTGAATTTTATAAGGGTCATAAACTCCTACAACACAGCTTTCTGATACTTTTTCGTGAGAATTTAAAACAAATTCAAGCTGTGATGGATATATATTATATCCACGGCTTACTATAATCCTTTTTATACGCTGTTTAAAATATATAAATCCGTCGTTATCAATTACACCTAAATCTCCCGTATGAAACCATACACGTCCGTCATCGTGCTTTTTAAGAGCGTTTTCGGTTTCTTCTTTATTATTCAGGTATTCCTTCATAACTGTCGGACCGCTTATGCAAATTTCCCCTTCTTTTTCCAATCCCAAGTCCTGCGTTGTTTGGGGCTTGCAAATTTTATAATAAGTGTCGGGATAAGGGAGACCTATACTTCCCTTTTTCTCCATATGATAAGGGGTAAGACAGCTTGCGCTGAAGCACTCGGTTGTTCCGTAGCCCTCTCTCACTTTAACTCTTGAACCGTGATTTATTAAAAAGCTGTCTATCTTTTCTTTTAAATTTTCCGAAAGACTGTCACCACCCGAAAAAACACCCAAAAGACAGCTTAAATCAATATTTTTCATATATTTACTATCTATTACCGCTTTATAAAGACTTGGAACACCTGCTATATAATCTGGCTTTTCTTTTTTGAGTAGCTGAGCAAAGCTTTTGACATTGAAACGGGGCACAAGAATACTTTTTCCGCCGTTTAAAAGCATTGTATGCACACATACTCCCAATCCAAAGCCGTGAAACATTGGTATAACCGCAAGCATACTTTTGCTTTGTACAGGATAACGACACATTTCCTGAGTTTGAATGGCAAGGGCATTAAAATTGAGATTACTTAGCAGTATCCCTTTTGTTTTTCCGGTTGTTCCGCCGGAAAATAATACGGCTGCTATATCCTCTTTTTTTCTGTTTACAATATCCTTTTCATTAAACCTTACATTCTTAATAAAGTCTTTAAATTTAATATTTTTTTCTTTCTTTTTTGATTTTTTAGAAAATTTATAAGCAATCGCTTTATATAATAAAAGCTCATCTTCAATACTTGTAGTTATAATTATATCTACCTTTTTGTCTTTGAATTTATATTCAAAATCATCTAAAACCACTGCGCATTTGCACTGTGTCTTGTTTATATAAAAATCAATTTCACCCTCGGCGCTGAGAGGATGAATAAGGCAAGCAACAGCACCTATAAGATTTAAAGCATAAAGGCAATAAACGTTTTGAGGCATATTAGGCATACAGAGCAAAACCTTATCATTTTCTGAAATACCTATACGTTTAAATGCCGCTGCAACTGTAAAAATTTTTCTTTTTAGCTCTTCATAGCTTATGTTCTTTGAAAAAAAGCTTAATGCAGCTTTATTTGGAAATTTATCTGCATTTTTTAAAACAGCTTGGGAAATAGTGCATTCGGGATATTCAAGATGATATTTTACATCTGCATAGTTTTTCAACCAAGGTAAATTTTCCTGCACTATTCTTCCCCCTTTTTAATGCTTTAAATATTTATCTGTTTCTGTTTTTATTCTGCGTATAAGTGAGCAAAGTCCTGTGTATCTGACTGAATTCATATTGTTATTTACCATACTGCTTACTTTTTTCTCATCACCTACAATTATTACAATTTGCTTTGCTCTTGTAACAGCTGTATACAAAAGATTTCTGTAAAACAATTTAGGAGCGCCGTCAAAAATAGGAATAATAACAACAGGAAATTCACTTCCCTGACTTTTGTGTACTGTTATTGCAAAGGCGTGCTCAATCTGGTCAAGCTCGTCAAAATGATAATAAACTATTCTGTCATCAAAACGAATCTTTACACAGGAGGATACTAAATCTATACTTTCTAATATCCCTATATCTCCGTTAAAAATTCCCATTCCGCACTCGCCGTTATCTTTTTCCCATAAAGCATCATAATTATTGCGAGTCTGCATAACCTTATCGCCTTCTCGGAAAATAACATCACGCACATTTCTTTCTATTTTATCCTTAGACGGCGGATTTAAGCTATCTCTTAAAAGATTATTCAATATAATTGTTCCTGTGGCAAACTTACGTCCGGGACACAAAACCTGTATATCGTTTATTGGAGAAAAACCGTATGCTTTTTTTAATCTTGTATTCATCAAATCTACTATTGTTTCGCATACTTGCTCCGAAAACATTCTTTTCATAAAGAAAAAGTCACTGTTTTTTTGTGATAAATCCGGCATTTCTCCGTTTATTATTTTATGAGAGTTTACAACTATAAGACTTTGAGATGCCTGTCTGAAAATTTCATTAAGACAAACAGACGGCACTATTCCTGAATTAAGCATATCTCTCAAAGCGTTTCCTGCACCAACAGGCGGAAGCTGGTCTGCATCTCCCACCATAATAAGCTTTGCCTTTAAAGGCATAGCTCTTAACAAGGCTTGAAAAAGAATGATGTCTACCATAGAAATCTCATCGACTATTATAGCATCTGCATCAAGAAGATTATGCTCATTTCTTTGAAATTTCATACCGCCTTCTGAAGAATAGCCCATCTCCAAAAGCCTGTGGATTGTTTTGGCTTCTCTACCGCATAGCTCTTCCATACGCTTTGCCGCTCTTCCTGTGGGTGCGCATAAAAGAACTTTATAATTTTCATCTTCAAATATATCTATTATTCCTTTTAAGGTTGTGGTTTTTCCTGTTCCTGGACCACCTGTCAAAATCATAACCTTATTATTTATTGCATTAACAATGGCTTCCTTTTGCATTTGAGCATATTCTATGCCATTCTTTTTCTCGATTTTTTTTATTTTATTAGATGAATCAATAGTATCAGACTCCATACTGCACATCTGACACAGCCTTAATGCAACATATTCCTCTGCTTCATAATAATATCTCATAAATATACAGGGCCTATCTTTGTCAAAAAACTCCTGTATTAAATCTGAGCTTTTAACAAGCTCTTCTATCAAGCTGTCAATTAGCTCACAGTCGACCTCAAGCATTTCCGAAGCTACCATTGCTAACTTTTTTCTCGGAAGATATGTATGTCCGTTAGTAGTATTATGAGAAAGAACATATTTTATTCCCGCCCTCAATCTTTCAGGACATTCTGAAGACATACCCATTCTTGAAGCTATCTCGTCACTTTTGGCAAAACCGACACCCTGGATTTCTTCACACAGTAAATAAGGGTTATTTTTCAATTTATCTATTGCTAATTCTCCCCAACGCTTATAAATCTTCAATACAAGATTGAGAGAAATACCATAGCTTTGAAAAAACAAAAGAAGGCTTCTTACCCCATACTGTTCCTTTATACACGCACTTATCTCCTCGGCTTTTTTGGGGCTTATTCCTTTGATTTGCACAAGCTTTTCAGGCTCTTTTTCAATTACCTCTAACGACTTTTCGCCAAACATATCCACTATGCGCTGAGCCGTTATCATTCCTATACCCTTTACCGCACCTGAGCTTAAATATTTTAAAATTGCAGCAACGTCGGCAGGCATACTCTTTTCGTACATTTCGCACTGAAACTGAGGTCCATACGCTTTATGCGTAACCCATTTACCTGTAGCTATTATATTTTCTCCCTCATTTACAAAGGGTAGCTTTCCTACAACGCAAACAAGCTCATCGTTATATTTAACTTCAAGCACAGTATATCCTGTCTCTTCGTTACGATAACGTACAAGCTCGACGCTTCCGGAAATCTTAGTTAAAATCTCTTCCATATGATTTTACCTTGTTTTTTATTTGTCAAAAGTCGGCAACGCTTAACAGCTTCGCCGACTTAAGTTTTATATTTCTCTTCTGCCTTCGATGGCACGCATAAGTGTCATCTCATCCGCATACTCAAGCTCTCCGCCTACAGGTATTCCGTAAGCAAGTCTTGTAACTTTAATATTTAAGGGTTTAATAAGCCTTGATATGTACATAGCCGTTGTTTCTCCCTCAATTGTCGGGTTCGTTGCCATAATAACTTCTTTGACGCTATTATCTCCCAAACGGGTCAACAGCTCTTTTATTTTTAGCATTTCAGGCTCTATTCCGTCCATAGGTGAAATTACACCGTGCAAAACGTGATAAAGGCCTTTATATTCCCTTGTTTTCTCAAATGCTGCTACATCTTTAGGGTCTTCAACAACACAAATTACCGACCTATCACGCCTGTCACTTTTACAAATAGCACAGGTATCCTCATCGGTAAGGTCACAGCATTGACTGCAATGTTTAATTTTTTCTTTGGCGTCCAATATAGCCTGTGCAAACTGTTCGGACTGTTCTTTTGGCATTGACAAGACATAAAACGCAAGACGTTGCGCACTTTTTTTGCCTATGCCAGGCAATTTTTCAAATTGCTCTACGAGACGTGAAAGCGGTGTTACAAACTGTTGCATTATCAGAAGCTAAGTCCCGGTATATTGGGCAATTGAACCTGACCGGTGATTTTCTCCATTTCTTCTGCTGAATCCTTTTCAACTACTGTAATTGCCTCATTGAATGCCGCACAAAGCAAATCAGACAAGGTTTCGATATCATCAGGGTCAACTATTTCAGGAGAAATATTTAACTCTGTTATTTCTTTTTTACCACTTATTTTCAGGCTTACAGCGCCGCCGCCTACAGCTATATCATAAATTTTTGCTTCTAACTCTTCGGTTTTTGCCGCCATATCCTCTTGCATTTTAGAAAACTTTTTCAACATTTGCTGTTGGCTGCCGCCACCGAAATCCTTTGGTACTCTTACTTTCATTTTTATTCTCCTTATTTTTTAATTTTCTAATTCAATATCGGGATTTTCATTTAAAAGCTTAAGAAATTCGTCTTCTTTTGAAGCTTTTTTCTTACTCTGTTTTTTATTTGCATTATCCACTATTTTAACAGTATAGCTTTTCCCCGTTATATTTTTGATTATAGATGCCATTTCCTCTTTTACATTATCTGTAAAAAAGCTTCCGAATGCCTCAACATCTATATATACGTTAAGTATATCGCCACTAATACCAGCTGTCGCTCTTTTCAAAAAAGAATGGAACATTGAATCTCCACTGTTTTTATAATTTTCCACAACATCTGCCCAAAAATCTGCGGGGGCTTCTTTAACGGATATATCCTCTTGAGGTTTTGTTGGTATCTCTTCATTTTTCTGAGGTGCTTCCTCTTTTTTATCAACAACTGCCTTTTCCTGTGTTGACTGCATAAAGAAAGCTCCCGATTTAAGCTTTGCCTCAAGGGCTGCTATTCTTTGCAGTACTGCCTCTGTACTGTCCGAAAGACTGGCATCACAAAGCTTTATAAAGCAAATTTCCGCCTCTGTTCTTTTACTTGCGCTACGTGTCATTTTCAAAAGACAGCTTTCAAGAGTATCTATACAATAAAGAATATTTTCAGGGCTGTAAAGAGACGATATTTCTCTTAGCTCCTCAGCTTCTTTTTTTGTATATGCAAGTATTTTTTCAGGGGTTTCTGTTGTTTTTACTATGAGCATATCTCTGAAAAGAGAAATCACTTCCTCACAAAGTCTGCTCATATCTTTAGAAGAGCTATAAAGCTCATCAATTATTTCAAGACATTTACCGCTGTTACGCTCAGATATCGCTTTTGCAAGGGTTCTGACATAGCTTGCTCCCGCTGAGCCTGTGCAGTTTAACACTGCATCAACAGTAATCTTATTCTCACTTCCTACACAGCGGTCAAGTATAGACAATGCATCTCTCATAGCACCGTCTCCAAGCCTTGCAATAAGCAAAAGTGCATCGTCCTCATATTCAATTTTTTCAGCATTACATACATTTGCAAGATGCATCTTTATCTCGCCGACAGAAATTCTTTTAAAATCAAAACGCTGACAACGGGATAAAATTGTTGCCGGAAGCTTATGAACCTCAGTTGTTGCTAAAATAAAAATAATATGCTCCGGAGGTTCTTCCAATGTTTTTAACAAAGCGTTAAAAGCACCCGATGAAAGCATATGAACCTCATCTATTATATAAACCTTCTTTTTTGCTTTTGCAGGGGTATAGGCAGTTTCATCGCGAATAATTCTTATATCGTCAACACCGTTGTTTGATGCTGCATCCATTTCCACAACATCGAGCACAGTACCGTCCAAAATACCTTTGCACATTTCACACTCATTACAAGGGTCGCCGTTTATATGATTAAGACAGTTCACGGCTCTTGCTAAGATTTTAGCGCAAGAGGTTTTACCTGTTCCTCTAGTTCCCGTAAAAAGATATGCATGCCCTACTTTATCAGTTTTTATTTGATTTTTTAATGTTGTTACCACATGCTCCTGACCTACAACATCAGAAAAAGCAGTCGGTCTGAATTTTCTGTATAGTGCTTGATACATATTATCTTTTCCTTTTATTTTATAAAAAAAGTACGGCGCAGGTTACTTGTATCGCCTTGGCAGGTTTGCTTAATGCTGCTCGGTTCCCCGCCTGACATGGTTCACAATTGCCAATCGCACAAGACCTGCGCTGTACTTTATTATTATAATACATTTTTTTGTTTTTTACAATAGTTTTTTGAAATAATATTAACCATTTTTAATAAAGACTTTTTCCGTTTATTAAATTAGTAAAACAGCTTTCATTTTTTTCTTTTTGAGCCCTTATTCCTTCAATATGAATATATCTTGCCTTATCATAAAAATATGTGTTTAAAGCTCTGTTGTATGCATCATATGAATTAGCACTTACTAAAAAATCATTTTCCCTGAAGCCTGTTACAATAAGAGTATGATAATACCCTTGTCTTTCATTATAAAGCTGTATTACATCTCCCAATTCCACTTCCTGCACCTGTACCTCTTTTCCAAATGGACCTACACTTTTATTCGAGGTAATAAAATTATAAAAGAAAGCAACTCCCGTCCAAGCAGGTGCCCTGTCATATACAGAATTATAATACCAGCCGAAAGTCTTTGTATAATTCATTGTACAGCTACCTGCAAAAACGCATTGAGAAACAAAGTTTGTACAATCTCCGCCTTCATTTTCAAAGCTGTAAAAAAGCGGATTTCTTTCAAATGCCCATCTTTGAGCATATCTTACTGAATTTTCTCTGTTATATTCTTTAATATGCAAAATGACCCTCCTTACAGCAAAAAAGACTGTATCTTTTTCAATACAGTCTTTTTGATTTTACATCTTAAAAATTTTCTTTAAAAAGCCCCTCATAAATTTAGGTGAATTTATTATAACAATTTTCATAGTTTTCTCTCCCTATTTCATTAGTAACAAAATTCCTATCATAAGTACGATTGCCGCAAGTATAATAGCAAGTATCCATGCAGGAAGAAACATAGTCAACAGTATTCCAACCGAAAGAGCAACTACAATAAGGCCTAATATTTTATTTGTATAGCATCGCATGGATATCCTCTCCTTGTCTATTACATACTATGCTATACCTAAAAAAAAGTTACAAAATCATATTTAGTATAAAAAGAATTAAAATGATTACAGGCAAATGAGAAGCGTAAATTATCAAAGGATGTCTTCCAATAAAAGAAAGAGGCTTTATTTGAGCTTCATACATAAATTTCGGAGCATTACCTTCTCTTAAAATTTGACCAAAGGCAACTCCTGCAAAAAACATAAATATCCAAGGAATAATTGGATAATAATCCGCAGAATAAAAAGTTGTACTGTAAAATCCTAAAATGTATAAAGGAATCTCAACATCAAACAGCTTAACAGGAGTTATCGGAATAATTTTTATTATTCTTATAAAATAAACTTCAATTAAAAAATAGCAAATAAAAAACAATGAAAACATCAAAACAAAATTTATTTTCTCCGAAAGCTTAAAAAAGAATTTTTCAATAATGGCATATATAAGCATACAAAAGCCCATACAATGCAATACACCGAAATATATTGCTAAATCCTCTGACAGCATTATTGTTACAATACTTATAATCAGCGCTGTACAAATTATTATGAGGCTTCTTTTGAAATTATTACGGCTGAACTTAGATGTTATTCCCGCTATCATAAAAAAACAGCATAAGGTAATAAGCCAAATCACAGTATAATAATCTGTATTAAAAAATTCAAACGCTTTATACAGCCAGTCTACCTCTTCAAAAAAGCCGAAATTTATTATACAAAAACAGGAGTGATATATAATCATCAAAATTATACACACTCCTCTTATTGTATCAAGCAGCTTTACTCGTTTGAAATTTTCTTTCATAATGCCACTCTCTTCTCAAAAAGCCCCAATCAACATTGTAAAGGCTCACGCCTTTACAATGTATTTATCTTCATATTCTCTCAAAAGATTTCCGTAGTTCACATCATTTCCGTTATGGAGTTCTCTTATATAGGTATGATGATTAAAGTTTTCGTTTTTAGTTTCAAATCTTACTACGTGCATAACTATATCAGAACAATGGTCAGCGACTCTTTCAAGGTTTGCAATTATATCAAGGAAAAGAATACCTGATTCTGCATTACATTTTCCAAGCTTAAGACGGTCAATATGCTTTGCTTTGAACATTCGCTTCATATTATCTATTGTTTCTTCCAAAGCTTCTATTCTGATAACATTTTCTATATTATGAGAAACAAAGGATTCGTTTGTTAACTCAGTAATTTCTTCAACTGCTTTAAACATACCTTCTATTTCCTTGATTGCATCATCTGTTAATTTAACATCATCTTTGGTACGTTCTATAAGCTCGAATATATTTACAAGATTATCTCCTGCTCTTTCAAAATCATCTGAGCAGTGAAGAAGCTCAGAAATTTCAAAGTTAAAATCTGAAGCGGCTTCATTTTCAGAAACCTTAACAAGATAGTTTTCCACTGCTGTTTCTAACTTATCTAATTTTTCTTCGTTTTCACTGAAATTAACAAAAAGCTTTTTATCTATTCCAAATAAAAATTCTTTTGAATATCTTAAGTTTTCCGCTGTGATTTTTGACATTTCTTTTACAGCCTTACGGCTTTGTTCAACAGCAATTGCAGGAGTTGATAAGAAGTGGTCATCAAGATATGATACTTCTTCGTTTTCGTTATCATCACTCTTTACAGTTATTGTTGCAAGCTTAAGAATAAGCTTATAAAAAGGAATAAGAACAATTGTAGTTGAAACATTAAAAATCAGATGAAAATCTGCTATATTACCTGAATTAACCGTATCATTCCAGAACGGGAAGCCTATAAAATACTGATAGCTATAGAAAACTGTCAAAAACAATATTGTTCCTATGAGATTAAAATAAAGATGTATCATAGATGCTCTACGGGCATTTTTGTTGCCGCCTAAGCCTGAAACAATAGCTGTTAAACAGGTTCCTATATTTTGACCCATAATAATTGGGAAAACAGCAGAGAATGTAATAATTCCCGTTTTAGCAAGCGCCTGTAAAATACCTACAGAAGCTGAAGAGCTTTGAATAATTACCGTTGCCACAGCACCTGCTCCAACACCGGCAACAGGATTTTTAAAGAGGGTGAATATTCTTGCAAAGGCTTCATTATCTCTTAGAGGTGAAACCGCTGTTTCCATTGTTCCCATACCCATAAAAAGAATACCTAATCCGATTAAAATCATAGATATATTTTTAATTTTATTCTTTTTAGAGAACATTATCATTATTACACCGATTACTATAAGCACCGGTGCAAAAGAAGACGGTTTTAGCAAATTAAGCCAAACATTATCTGAACTAATTCCCGACAAGCGCAAAATCTGAGCTGTAACGGTTGTACCTATATTAGCTCCCATTATAACACCGACAGACTGCGAAAGCTTCATTACTCCCGCATTTACAAATCCAACTACCATAACAGTAGTTGCTGTTGAGCTTTGAATTACCGCCGTTACGAGCATACCCACAAGTACGCCTTTTATGACGTTTCCTGTCCATGTTTCAATGGTTTTTTCAAGCTTTGCGCCTGCTGTTTTCTCTAAGCCGTCACTCATAATAGTTATTCCGTAAAGGAACATACCTACACCGCCGGCAAGAGTTAAAATATCAAAAATACTCAACCTGCAATCACCTCTATACTTTTTTACAATATATATTAACACTATATCTTGAAAAGAAAAAATCAATATCACATTTATACCAATATGTCTTTTAAGATATAATCTGTCTATTATACAATATAATACCAAGAATCTTTTTTTTAGTCAATATTTTTCTTAATAAAAAAACTTTAAAAACTTTCAAAAAACATATTGACAACTAAAAATATAAATGCTATAATATACAAGCTTGCGAGCATGCTGGAACTGGCAGACAGGTACGTTTGAGGGGCGTATGTCTATGACGTGTGGGTTCAAGTCCCACTGCTCGCACCAGAAAACGACAGATTCCGACAGGAATCTGTCGTTTTCAACTAAATCCACCCTTACGGGTGGGTGAAATCGTCTTCGACGATGAAATCCCCTACGGGGATGAAATCCGCCTCGACAGCGGATGGGTGGATTTAATTTCATCTGAGCAAAGCGAAGATTTCATCAGCGTTAGCTGATTTCATCTTTGCGTCAGCAAGGATTTCATTGTATTGCGAGGGTTCGAAGTTATACGCAAAAACGGCAAAAATATCTTTTTTGTAGCCCATAGACAAAACAAAAATCCTGTCGACATCTGTCGATGGGATTTTTATTTTGTATTTTTCATTTTTCATCATTCAATATTCATCATTCATTTGACAGGATTTTCGATGAATTTGCAACATAGGTTACTCTTTTGCTGAAATCAGCAATTTTTATTAACTATCCACTTTTAGAGGTGTTTTATGCTACGGAAATTTATTGGTGACAAAGCCTTTTATAAAAATGTTATGGCTCTCACTATTCCTATTATGTTGCAGACAGGTATTACTAACTTTGTAAATATGCTTGATAATATTATGATCGGCAAGGTTGGTACTGTTGAAATGATTGGTGTTGCCGTCAGCAACCAATTGTTTTTTGTTTTCAATCTGTGTATTTTCGGTGCTCTTGCCGGCGCAGGTATTTTCGGTGCACAGTTTTTCGGCAACAATGACCATAAAGGCGTACAAGATACTTTTCGTTTCAGATTGATTTTCTGCTTACTGCTTACTTTGGCAGGTATGGCTCTGTTTTGGTTTAAAGGCGATTTTTTAATAAGCCTGTACTTAAAAGGCGAAGGTAACCCTGCCGATGCCGCTGCTTCTCTTGGGTTTGCAAAAAACTATCTACGTATTATGCTTATCGGGCTTATCCCATATACATTAGCACAGTGCTATTCAAGCACCTTACGTGAAGTCGGTAAATCTATGCCGCCTATGGTAGCAGGAACAATTGCAGTAGGTGTAAATCTTTTACTTAACTATATTCTTATTTTCGGAAAATTCGGCGCCCCTGCTCTTGGTACTAACGGTGCAGCAATTGCCACTGTTATATCCCGTTTTGTAGAATTGGCTGTTGTTGCTGTATGGACTCACCTACATAAATCTCAAGCAAAATTTATTATCGGTGTTTATCGCAGTATGCGTGTTCCTTTTAAGCTTACAAAACAGATATTAGCTAAGGGTCTGCCTTTAATGATGAATGAAGCATTATGGTCTTTAAGCGTAGTTGTTTTAAATCAATGCTATTCTCTGCGCGGATTGGACGTTGTAGCTGCCAATAATATTTCTCAAACCTTTTGGAATGTATTTTCCGCATCTTTTATCTCAATAGGTACAGCTATTGGTATTATTCTCGGACAGATATTAGGTTCCGGTGATATGGAAAAAGCACGTGATTCCAGCCGTAAGCTTATTGCTTTTTCTATATTTGTAAGTGTAACAATGGGAATTCTTTATATAATCTTTTCTTTATTTATTCCACACCTTTATAACACTACTGAAGCAGTACGAATTCTTGCTACACGACTTATGATTATCTCCGCCTTTGCTATGCCGTTAGTGTCGTTTATAAATGCCGCATATTTCACTTTGCGGTCCGGAGGAAAGACTTTAATTACTATAATATTTGACTGCGGTTTAGCGTGGATTTTAATTGTTCCTGTTGGTATTATTTTAAGTAACTTTACTAATATATCAATTTTACCTCTCTATGCAATATGTCAGGCTCTTGACTTTGTTAAATGCGTTTTAGGCTTTATTTTTGTTAAAAGAGGTACTTGGATACAAAACATTGTAGCTAATTCTTAAATTGATAATGCCCGATAGATTTTCTATCGGGCATTTAGTTATTGTGAAAACAACAAAGTTCTGGGGTACCCACCCGCATTTTTAATGCGTAGGCGGGTCAGGTTCTTATTCTTCAAAAAATGTCATCTGCTCAAGCTCATAATCTACAATTTCAGCTTTTTTTCTTTTTATATAGAGATTTGCAATTATGATATAAGCGATTATAAGAACTATTCCTATAACTGATATCAATAATCCTACAATAAGGCCGGGAGTCATATAAGAAAACTCTATTTTATTCTCTCCCTTATCACAGTAAACTGCCATAAAGCCGTTATTTACTTGTTCGATATCAACTTCTTTTCCGTTTACCTTTGCTGACCAACCTTCTTCATAAGGCACAGTGAAAAATACAAG
This sequence comes from Oscillospiraceae bacterium, assembly GCA_015067255.1. Classification (NCBI taxonomy): domain Bacteria; kingdom Bacillati; phylum Bacillota; class Clostridia; order Eubacteriales; family Oscillospiraceae; species Oscillospiraceae bacterium. Next base: position 43,879 of record SVMS01000005.1, on the reverse strand, counting down.
TTCAGGTTCTTCAAGAGTTATTTCTCCCGAAAAGCCTTTTGATGACCTATGGAAATTGCTGACAGTGTTTTCTTTTCTTTCCGCTACAGCTTCTTCCATATCGCTATCGGAATAATAATATATTTCCGAATCGTTTACTTGAGTGTAGAGAGAAGCATATTTTTTTATTTGCTCATTGTCAAGCACTATTGCATTCAACAACAAATTTTCTCGGCTGTCCTTGTCAACATCTTCAAACTGTTCGAAGGTTGCATATTTATCATAAATAAAGCCCATAGGAATATAATTTTCGTTTTCCCACACTGTAAAGTTATTTACTTGACCTATCTTTTTCCACCCTATAATATCTATTTCTTCATTGTTTTGAGGGTCAAAAAGATATTTAACCGATAAAAAGCTACGTAACCAAACATGGTCTTTAGTAGGACGACTTCCTACATCTCTCGTTACTCCGACCGATTTATAAAATTGCATTACAGAGCCCGGTACCATAGTATGAAATGCCTGTATGGTAGGAATTTGCCAGAAAAGAGTTTGGTTATCAATACGAAGATTTCCTTCCAAAACGTCGCTTCTGTAATTATCAATATCGGGAATAAACTCAAGAATTTTTTCTCTTCCCTTCAAATTCTGCTCCGTGAACACTCTGCCTTCTCTTGGAGAGCTTCTATGCTCTCTTCCGCTGGCAACATAAACATTTGCATAAATACTTATTATAACTGCAAGGGCTGTAATAGTTACGGTAAAGGTATGTTTGTTTTTTTCTTTCACAAGCCTGTAAATATAATATGCAAGCCAAAGACTTACAGCTGCTATAACAATAGAAATTATATATCTTTCCGGATATTTAAAAAGTCCTATCTGCTCATACCATGCTTCTTCCTTTTTATTAGGGTCTATTACAAGCCCTACAGGAAGAGCAATTCCCGCCGTGATTATAGCAGTTCTTACTAAACCCGCTTTAAGCTCTTTGAAAGAGCATCTGTCCAAGGCTACTACGGTTGTAAGTGCAAACACTAAAGTCAACATAAAGAACCAGCGCATATATACGGCATTTGAAAAAAGCTGAAAACTTGAATTCAAAAATGGAACAAAGGCAAAAACAATTAAAATAATGCAAAGATAGCCTAACCAGTTTTTCTTTCTTCTGCGCATCCACGCAATTACAGCACTCATAGAAAACAACGGCATCCACGCCGCTATTGATGACCAACGAGAGCTTAAATCATTATAGAAATTAGGCTTTGCGGCAATATCAGGAGGCATAAACATAGACATAATTATATTAGGATATATCTGTACCTCATAATATAAAAGCAAATTCCAACCGAAAATTTTTGAGCTTGAACGGGGATTTTGAATAACCGCCAAATATGATGGAAGTAAAAACACCGCCGCACCTAGAACGCCCAAGACAGACTCAATAGCAAGTCCTATGAGCTTACTTATTGTAAGCTCTTTAAACGAGCCGCAAAACAGTCTTACAATAAAATAAACAACAAGGAAAATACACTCTGCAACAAAGAAATAAAAGTTTGCTATTGCGTTAATCATTACCGCAAGGGCAAAAATACCTCTGCGATTATTTCTTACAAGCTCTTCTATTCCAATAAGTAAAAGAGGAAAAAGCGCTATTGTTTCGTGAAATTGATTGAAAAATATATTATATATTGAAAAGCCGGAAAAAGCATATAAAAGAGCACCTATAAAAGCAAGCTCATTACGGCGTACAAACATTCTTATAAAGACAAAGGATGTTGTAGCGGCAACAGCTATTTTAAGACATAACAGCCACGGTAAAGCATAAGGCATTGTCCATGAAGGGAGCAAAAGAACAAGCCAAAAGAACGGGCTTCCCAACATATAGTATGTATAAGAGCCGATAAAGTTTGCTCCTAAATCGGTATTCCAGTTCCAAAAGATTTCCCCGTTTGTTACGCACTTATGCGCTTCTACGTAAAAAGGAATTTGCTGAACTGTATAGTCCCCATAAAAATAAAAAGGACCTCCATCCTGAATTACATAGGGTAAAAAGAATGTTACAGCCAACAAAAAAGAAAAGCCAAGCACAATAAGGCTTTGCTTAGTTGTAGAAAAGCGAGAAAACCAACTCTTTTCCATTAACATTACGCCTATTTCCTTTCAAATACTTATTACTGTATTTTATCATAACATATTAAGACTTTTAAATCAACTATTATTCATTTATTATCTTGACACACTCATATAATTTATGAGATAATTGATAAAAAAAAGAAAGACAGATATAAAGATGAAAATACTTATTGATGCAGACGGATGTCCCGTAGTTGATATAGCTGTTGATATCGCTGTAAAAAATAATATTGAATGTATTATTATCTGCGATACCTCTCACTTCTTTGAAAAAAAGGGGGCTAAAACAATTACTGTTTCAAAGGGTGCAGACAGTACAGATTTTTTTCTTGTAAATATAATTTCCTCAGAGGATATCGCCGTAACACAGGACTATGGCCTTGCCGCTATGTGTCTTGCTAAAAAAGCTACCGTTTTAAACCAAGACGGAATGATTTATGATAATTCCAATATCGACAGTCTTTTAATGTCAAGACATATATCAAAGAAAATCCGTAACGCCGGCGGAAAGCTAAAAGGACCTTCAAAAAGAAAGCCTGAGCAAAACTTATTTTTTGCAAGAAAGCTCGAAGAAATTTTAAAAGATAAAGGATGTAATTAAAATGGAAAGAGGAATTTACCGTCACTATAAAGGAAATGAATACGAGTTTCTTTTTATTGCCAAACATTCAGAAACTTTAGAAGAGCTTGTTGTATACAAGGCTTTATATAATGACAGCATATGGGCACGTCCTATAAAAATGTGGGATGAAGAAATAAAGCTTGGCGACAAAACTGTCAAACGCTTTGAATTTGTCAGAAAAATTTAATTTATATTAACTTTTCAGAAAGAGGATTTATGAACGAAGCTATCACCTTTTCACAACTTAAGCTTATACCCGAAATTCAAGCTTCCATTGAAGAAATGGGATTTGATTATGCAACACCTATTCAGTCAAAGGCTATACCTTTTATTAGGTCCGGGGCTGATGTTATAGGCCGTTCACAAACAGGAACGGGAAAAACCTTGGCTTTTGCTATCCCTGCTATTGAGATGCTTGATTTCAGCAAGCAAGAAATTCAAGTCCTTGTTCTCTGCCCTACCCGTGAGCTTGCAAGACAGGCTTATCAGGAAACAAAAAACCTTTCTAAATATCTTAAGAAGGTTAACTGTGTTGCTATTTACGGCGGAGACTCTATGGAAAAACAATTTATAAAGCTGAAGCGTGCCAATATGATAATAGGTACCCCCGGCAGAATTATGGACCATATGCGACGGGACACTATAAAGCTTGACGCTGTTAAAGCTGTCATTCTTGACGAAGCAGACGAAATGCTCAGTATGGGCTTTAAGGAAGATATTGAAACTATTTTAAGCAAAACCCCTCAGCAAAAGCAAACTATTATGTTTTCCGCTACTATGCCGCCTGAAATTCTTAAGCTTACCAATGAATTTCAGCAAAATCCAAAAATAATTGAAATTGACAAAGCTAAGGTTACTTTAGAAAATATAAATCAAAATTATATTGAAACACCAATAGGCAAAAAACGTGAGGTGTTAAATTTATTTTTAAACTATTATAACCCTCAGCGTGCCATTATTTTTTGCAACACAAAGCAAATGTCAGAAGAAACATTCGAATTTCTCAGACAAAATAAATTCCGCGCTGAGTGTATACACGGAGATTTAAAACAAGCTCAGCGTTTAAGGGCACTTGATGCTTTCAAAAGCGGAGTTGTAAAAATCCTTGTTGCTACAGATGTTGCGGCAAGAGGTATTGACGTAAATGATATTGATTACGTTATAAATTACGATATTCCTCAAAATACCGAATACTATGTTCATAGAATTGGAAGAACGGCAAGAGCAGGAAAATCGGGAATATCAGTTACTCTTTGCAGCGGAAAAAGACAGGTTTATGTAATGTTTGATATTGCAAAGGCTGTTAAATCCGAAATTAAAAGCTTACCTATCCCCACTTGTAAACAAATAAATCAAAAGAATATGCACAGACAAATTGACAATGTTATAAAGCTACTCGAAAACGGGGTTTCAGCTGAGTATACGCAAATGCTTAATCACTTAAAATGCGACTATGATTTATCCTCTGACGAAATTGCTTCAGCAATACTTCAGCTTCAATTTCAAGACAGCTATCCCATTCTTGAAGACGTCTATTTATCTAAACCTACACTTAAAAAGAAGGAGCATAAAAAGGCTGCCGATACAAAACGCAAAAGCAAAACAGTCTCTAAATCCTATGATGAAAGCAACTATTCAAAGCTTTTGATAAATATAGGTAAAAAATCAAAAGCTGCTCCAAATCACGTTGTTGGTGCAATTACCGAAAGGACAAATATTTCCGGTAAAGATATAGGAAAAATACAGATGTTTGACAGCTACTGTATTGTAAGCATAAAAAATTCGTTGGCAAACGAAGTTGTTAAAAAAATGATAGGCTGTAAAATCTGCGGCAAACCTGTTAAAACTGAAATACACAAAGATAAAAAAGCAACGAACACAGCCAAAAAGAAAAAAGTTAAATTATAGCAAGGAGCATATTCTATGCCGAATACAGTTGATTTTTTAAATAAATACCGTGAGCTTGAAACAGCGGCAATAGCTAAATATAATTTTGAGCGTGACGGACGTGCTATTACAAATATTATGAATATGCGTCAATTTGCCGCATATAAGGCCGATTTATCTTACTGTAAAGAAATAAGAAATCTTTTGACTCATAACCCTAAAATAGGTGATGAATATGCTGTAGAGCCAAGTAAAAGCGCTTTTGATTTACTTGACAAGCTTATTTCAATTATAAATAACCCTCCCCTATGCTCAACAATTGCTATACACACAAGAAGTCTTTATTACAAAAGCCTTGACGATTACGTTTTACCCACTCTTTTAGATATGGACAAAAGAAACTTTTCCCATGTTCCTATATTAAAAGGCAAAAAACTACTCGGAGTTTTCAGCGACAACTGTATTTTTTCTGCACTTTTATCAACAAGAAAGGTATCTGTTGACAGCAATACAAAATTCTTGGATTTTATTGATTTTTTACCTATTGACAAACACCTTTCTGAAGAATTCAAATTTGCTAAATACAGCAGTATGATTTGCGAAATTGAAGACTTATTTGAAGCATCAAACAAAAGCAGACACCGCTTAGGGATGGTTTTTCTGACTAAAAACGGTACTCCAAATGAGGATATACTCGGAGCTATTACTCCTTGGAATATAATAGGTCAATATTAATTTCCAAAATTTAATTAATGTCATCTTTTACAATTTTTAATATAATGGTATTATAACCATTGATGAGGTGACATTATGAAGCTGCAGCTATTAGACAAAAACAGGCTTAAGGTTATTCTTGAAAAAGATGATTTAAGCTATTACGACCTTTCCTTTGCAACCATTGATTGTAAAGACAGACATACAAAAGAGGTTTTCTACTCCGTTATTGAACAGGCTAAAATACAAACGGGTTTTAATCCCAAAGATAAGCGTCTGCTTATTGAAGCGTATCCTGAGGATAATGGAAACATTCTTTTATATTTCACAAAAATCGTTTCAGAAAAAAACGAAAGCACCGAGCTTGTTTATGAGTTTGCTCAAATAGATGATATTCTTGACAGCTTCAAAATTTTCAAAAAATCTTTTATCCGCACCTTTGATTTTAATATATATAAGCTAAAGGACAAATACTTTTTATCATTTATTGCAGATACTGACGATAACGCTTCACTTTCGTCTATGATGCTTGAATTGAATGAATACGGAAAGCATAATGAAAGCTTTAATAAAAAAAGCTATTTAGATGAATATGCTATTCTTTTATGTGAAAATTTTTCAATATAAAAGCTCACTTACCCTTCTCAGCTACAGTAAAACCAAGATGTTATAAATGGAGGATTTACACAATATGAAAGATGTAATTATTATCGGAACAGGCGGTCACGCAAAAGTCATTGCAGATATTGTACTGTGTTCTGGAGACAATTTGGTTGGCTTTTTAACAAGCGACTGCGACAAAGACACATTTATCGAAAAACCAATTTTGAAAGACGATAAAGTTTATACTGAATATAAAGACTGTTACTTTATTATAGCAATTGGTGACCCAAATGCACGTGAACGTATTTCAAATTCTATGGCAGGTGTAAAATGGTATACTGCCATTCATCCTTCTTCTATAATATCTGCAATTAACACATCTGTTGGAGAAGGAACTGCCGTGATGGCAAACGCTGTGATTAACCCGTTTGCCAAGATAGGAAATCATTGTATTATTAACACTCATTCAACTGTTGAGCACGACAACGTGATTGAAGATTTTTCACATATCTCTGTCGGCGCAAAGCTTGCGGGAGATGTAAAAATCGGGAAAGGAACATCTGTAGGAATAGGCGCAACTGTTAGCAACGGAATAAGCATCTGCGAAGATTGTATAATCGGAGCAGGCGCAGTTGTTGTTAAAAGCATTGAAGCTTCAGGTACATATGTTGGCGTTCCGGCTAAAAAAATCAAATAATTACAAATTTTAATAAAAATGTATAATGGCAGCTATTTTCTACAAAAATAGCTGCCATTTATTGTTATTTTAGAAATCAAGAACGTCATCATTCTCAACGTTATGCCATACATTTTGAACATCATCATTATCTTCAAGTAAAGAAAGCAATAAATTCATCTTTTTAATAGTTTCTTCCCCTGAAATTGAAACATAGTTAGAGGGTATCATTTCCTCCTCAGCAGACTCAAAAATGTAGCCCATTTCTTCAAGAGAAGTTTTAACAGCTCTGAGCTCAGTTGTGTCTGTAAATATTTCAAATATTCCCTCTTCAAAATTATAATCAACTGCACCTGCTGTTATAGCATCATCCATAAGCTTTTCTTCATCTTTTCCTTCAGCGTTGATTACAATTATTCCTTTTCTTGCAAACTGCCAGGACACAGAACCGCTCTGGCCTAAGTTTCCGCCGCATTTATCAAAATAATGTCTTAAGTCACCTGCTGTACGGTTTCTGTTATCGGTTAAGGTTTCTACAACAACCGCAACTCCCATAGGGCCATAACCCTCATAGGTTATTTCTTCATAGTTATTGCTGTCTCCTGCTCCTGCCGCTTTCTTTATTACTCTGTCAATATTATCGTTTGGAACATTATTTGACTTTGCTTTTGCTATAATATCCTTAAGCTTTGAATTCGACGCAGGGTCAGGGCCGCCTTCTTTAACAGCCATTGTTATTTCTCTTCCGATTTTTGTAAATATTTTAGCTCTTTGAGAATCTGTCTTCTCCTTTTTGTGCATAATATTCTTCCATTTTGAATGTCCTGACATATTATATCCGTTAACCTTTCTGCTCTTTAATTTATTAAGCTTTTCTTACCCCGAGCGTGATAAGGTGCTATTAAAATACTATTTTTCAGCTATTCTCTTTTCTGCTGTTTTCGCAATTGTATTTGCAAGCTGAGTAACAATATCCAAATCCGCACCCTCTACCATTACTCTTACAAGAGGCTCTGTACCAGAAGGACGGATAACGACTCTTCCATTTTTACCTAAAGTGATTTTAGCATCATCAATAACGCTGTTAAATTCCACATCTTCATTGAGAAATTCTTTTTCATCTCTGTCAGCTTTAACGTTCATAAGCACTTGAGGATAAGGTGTTACCAACTCTGTTACATACGATGCTTTTTGCTTTGTTCTTATAAGATAGGAAAGCAGAGCAAGAGCTGTAAGCTGACCGTCACCGGTTGTATTTATATCCAAAAGAATAAGATGTCCCGATTGCTCTCCGCCTACGCTTAAGCCTTGTTTAAGCATCTCTTCAAGAACGTATCTGTCTCCAACCTTAGTTGCTACTACTTCTATTCCCTCTTTTTCCATAGCTTTATTAAAGCCCATATTGGTCATGGTAGTAACAACAACTTTATTACCGGTAAGCTTATTTCTTTGCTTTAAATCTACAGCAAGTGCGGCAATAACTCTGTCACCGTCAAGAATATTACCCTGCTCATCTACAGCAAGACAGCGGTCAGCATCTCCGTCAAAAGCAATACCTATATCGTATCCGCCTTCAACAACTCTCTTTGCAAGCTTATCAAGATGCGTTGAGCCGCAGCCATCGTTAATATTTTTTCCGTTAGGATTATCAAAAATAATTTCAGCATTTGCACCTAAAGCTTCAAAAAGAGGCTTTGCGGTAATATACGAAGCTCCGTTTGCACAGTCAACTACAATTTTTAAAGAACTGAAATCTTTTTCTTCCACAGAGGATAAAAGAAAATCCACATAGTCCTTTGCCGCAGTATCGCAAAAAGAAATATTACCTATTTGCTCTGCAGGTACTATATCTCCCGAAAAAATGCAATTTTCTATTTCGTCTTCAATTTCATCAAGAAGCTTATAGCCATCACCGTTAAACAGCTTTATTCCGTTGAACTTTGAAGGGTTATGCGATGCTGAAATAACAACACCTATATCGGCATTGTATTTTCTTACAAGATATGCAACAGCAGGAGTAGGCACTACTCCTAACATCACAACATCTGCACCGGCAGAGGTAAATCCGCTTGCCATAGCAAAGCCTATCATATTTCCGCTTTCTCTTGTATCCTGACCTATAATTACCTTAGGTTTTTTATGAAAACGACGCATAAGAACCTGTGCCGAAGCTCTTGCAACCTTCAACGAAAGCTCGCAGCTTAAATCTTCGTTGGCAATACCTCTTATTCCGTCTGTTCCGAAAAGCTTACCCATAGTAAAAATTCATATCCTTTCTTTGAAAGATAAAACCGCTAAGTATTTTATCATAACAGATACATAAAATCAAGTTTTTACTTTTCTTCGTCAAATTTAAGTTGATTTTCATTTTCTGCTGTTTTGTTATTCTTATTATATGGAATACCCATATGCTTATATGCCGCCTGTGTTGCACAACGACCTCGAGGGGTACGGTTCAAAAAGCCAAGCTGCATTAAAAAGGGCTCGTATACATCTTCAATAGTTACGCTTTCTTCACCTATCGTTGCAGCAAGCGTTTCAAGACCTACAGGTCCTCCCGAAAAGCTTTTTATTATAGCTGTTAACATCCTTCTGTCAACACCGTCAAGACCTAAAGAATCTATCTCCATAGCTTTGAGCGCCATATCAGCAACCTCTTTAGTTATAACGCCTTGCGCTTTTATTTCTGCAAAATCACGCACTCTTTTAAGAAGTCTGTTTACGATACGGGGAGTTCCTCTTGAACGCTTTGCAATTTCCAAAGCTCCCGAATCCTCAATTTTTATATCCAATATTTCGGCGCTTCTTAAAACGATATTTTTAAGCTCTTCGTCAGAATAAAGCTCAAGGCGCATTATCACACCGAAACGGTCTCTCAACGGTCCTGTAAGCTGTCCTGCTCTTGTTGTAGCGCCTATAAGCGTAAATTTAGGTAAATCAAGCCTTATAGAACGGGCAGACGGGCCTTTGCCGATAATTATATCCAAGGCATAGTCTTCCATAGCAGGATAAAGAACCTCTTCAACGCTTTTTGAAAGTCTGTGTATCTCGTCAATGAAAAGAATATCACCGGGAGAAAGATTAGTAAGCAAAGCGGCAAGGTCGCCCTGCTTTTCTATAGCAGGTCCCGATGTAATTCTTATACCGACTCCCATTTCATTGGCTATTACTCCTGCAAGAGTTGTTTTTCCAAGACCGGGAGGGCCGTATAAAAGAACGTGGTCTAAGGACTCCCCTCTTTTTTTCGCCGCATCAATAAAAATCTGCAGATTTTCCTTAACCTTTTTTTGACCGATATATTCATTCATATATCGAGGACGCAAGGATAGCTCTGCTTCATCTTCCTTTATAAGCGATGATGAAATTATTCGATTTTCTAATTCAAAATCGTCCATTTTAAAACCAAGACACTTTATGTGTCCTTATCCTTTATATATTTTTCATAAGCTGGCTCAATGCCGCTTTAATATTTTCTTCAACCGTTGCACTGTCGGGCAAGCCTGCTCTGTTTACAGCCGCCTGAGCTTCACTGCGGGAATATCCTAAAACAGCAAGTGCTGTAACTGCTTCAGATTTAGCAGAATTTGTAGGAATATATACGTCTTCAAAGCTTTCCGAGCTTGAAACAAGCTGCTCGTTTTTAATTTTATCCTTAAGCTCCAAAACAATTCTCTGTGCAAGCTTAGGACCTACTCCCGAAGCTCTTGTAAATGCTTTGCTGTCCCCTGTTGCTACTGCTAATGCAACCTTATCATAAGTAAGCTCCGATAAAATTGCCAACGCCGCTTTAGGACCTACACCCGATACACCTGTTAGCAATAAATAGGCATTTTTTTCTTCTATATTATAAAAACCGAAAAGGTCCTGTGCATCTTCTCTTACAGAAAGATGTGCAAAAAGCTTTACTCTTTCACCGATTTTATGCTTTGTGAGAAATTTATATGTATTTAAAGAAATGCCTAATCTATATCCCACTCCGCCGCAATCAATCACAGCAAAATTTTGCTCTAAAACAGCAAGCTCACCAAAAAAATAATAGTACATATTTGTCCGCACAAAAAGTGCTGTCTCCTTTTAATAATTTTTCGCCACAGATTTAAGAGTGTCTTTCATTTTATCCTTAACACTTTGAGGCGAAAGAATTTCGACTTTATTACCAAAGGAAAAAAGCCAACCAAAAAACATAGGGCTAACAGAAACCTTTACATTTATAACAAAATGATTATCCGAGTCAGGAACCATAATAACTTCTTTTCCAAAACGGTCAATAACAACACCGCAAAGGCTGTTTTCAAACCTCAGCTTAACGTCGCACATATCTCCGCCAAACATAGAAAACGTGCTTTTTGAATAAGAAGCCAAGTCAAAGCTTTCAAATTTTTCAAAGCCGTCTCTTTGCTCATCTACAGAATTTATTTTCGCCATTTTATCTACTCTGTAATGCTTTATTATTCCGGCTTCACTGTCATAACCTAAAAGATAATAATTTTCATCATCCCAGGTTAAAGCAAAGGGACTTATTATATAATCCTTTCCGTTTTTCTTAAAAAGCTTTTCTTTGGATACTGTATATTCATAATAATTAAAGCTTATTTTTTTATTTTCATCAATACATCTGTGAATTATATCCACATTATAGTAAATACTTTCGTTCATTGTTTTGACGCGATTTAATACATAAACCTGTCTATGAAGAAGCTTTGCGTTGTTTTCACTGCATAGGCCTTCAATCTTTTTTATTAGCTGCTGTGATTTTTTTAAAGTGATAAATTTTGAGGACTGAACACTGTCTACAAGAAGCTTAAGCTCTGCAAGCTCAAAATCTCTGCCTGACATAAAATATCCTGTACTCTTGCCCTTTACACAAACAATATCAAGCCCGAAAGAATTAAGCGCTTCAATATCGGAATATATTGATTTTCTTTCTGCTTTTATTCCGTATCTCGAAAGCTCTTCAAGCATTTGTGCTACAGTTACAGGGTTATCCTCATCTGATTTTTCTCTTAAGAATTTCGCAAGATATAAAATTTTAAGTTTCTGATTGTATGATTTCGGCAAGCTTCAGCTTTCCTTTCTTATATTTCTTGAGAAAACCGTTCCTACTATAATAGGTAAATAAAAAGTAAAAAATCTCCACAACAAAATAGCTACTGTCAAAAGACCGTTTTGAGAAATAAACACTTTGAAAAAAACAAAAAATCCGCCTTCTGCTCCTCCCGAGCCTCCGGGTAACGGGACAAAAGAAGAAATCATAAGCACATATGCCGCTGCACAGAAAATAGTATACCAATCTATACTCTGAGCCCCTAAGGACATACATACAAAAAAAGGAATTGTAAAGAAAAAGCCTAATTGCAAAAATGCCATAATTACAGGCATTATCAATATTTTTAAATTCTTTTTCAAAACAGAAAAATCTCTGTAAAAAACTTCTAACTCGTTATTTATTTTTTCTTCTATTTTTTGAACCTTTATAAATTTCAACTTAGCTAAAAGCTTAATGAGTATATTAGCCGCTTTTCGTGTAAAAATCGGGAAAAAAGCAACACATAGAAGAATAATAAACACAACGGTATTTATAGTAAATCCTATAAACGATATGTAGCCAAAGCCTGATATTTTATCTGAAAAAAAGTAAAATTTACTTATAACTGCAATAAAAGACCACGCCGTTAAAGCAAATTGATAAACTGCAAAACGGGCAAGCAATATGCAAGAGGCTTCTCCTAAGGTTACTTTATTTTTTGTGAGATGATATATCTGCATTGGCTGACCGCCTGTAGCAAACGGGGTTATACAGTTAAAAAGCTGACCTATCATTGTATTTCTGATACAGTTTAAAAAAGAAAGCTTGCTCTTTATTCCGTTAGCAATAAACTTTAGCTGTGCCCCTTCACATATCCAACTGCAAGCAATACATAAAAAAGCACAAATAAGCCATAAAGGCTTTGCTGTTGTAAGAGCATTAAAAAGATTTTTAGGATTGTCTACAACAAAAACGCAAACCACAAGTATCAGCGCTGATAAAAGGATTATTATGATATTCAATTTTTTCTTTATAAAATCAATCATAAAAACCCTCCTTTCTGATACAAGATTATGAGTTTATTTCTCCTGCTGCCTTAAGTGAAACTTTTGCTAACAGCGGACCTACAAGCTCATAGATAAACGTTGCACAAAGAATAACAGCCCTTATCGTTTGTCCATACTCAGGAACAACTGTAGTTGCTATAAGAGAAAGACCGATAGCAACACCCGCTTGAGGAACAAGCGTAGGACCTAAATATTTTACAACTGTTTTAGGCGCTTTCATTATCATTCCGCCAAAAGCCGCACCAAGCATTTTTCCGACTACTCTCAAAACTATATAAAGCACTCCCACAAGACCAATCTGACTCAATACCGAAAGATTAAGCTCTGCACCGGAAACTACAAAAAACATAAGAAAAATCGGCGGTGTTACATAATCTGTTATTTTCATTACCGATGCGCTTTCTCTGTTCATATTTACCAAAACAAAGCCTGTAGACATCAATAGCAAAAGAGATGAAACATTTACAAGCTGAGAAATTGCAACGCCTATAAAAATAAATCCGTATATTGCCACTAATCTGTTTCCGTCTTTTTTGAAAAATCTCAAAGGAATATTGAAAAGAATTCCCAATATTGCGCCTATTACAAGAGCTCCAAATATTTCAGCAAGAGGCGTAATAAGTGTCATAACAAGGGATTCGGATACTCCGTTTATAGCATTTGCCGCAGCGACAGCTATTCCAAAGCCCATAAGCGCAACTGCATCGTCAAGGGCAACAACAGTAAGTAATGTATCTGTAAGAGGTCCTTTTGCCTTATACTGACGTACAACCATAATAGTTGCCGCAGGCGCCGTAGCTGATGCTATAGAAGCCAGCACAATGGAAAAGGAAATATCAAAGCCAAAAGCGATCAATCCCGCTGCCACCAAAATAATAGCTCCGAAGGCTTCGGTAATCGCAATTATAAGCGGCGTAATTCCGACTTTTTTCAAATAAGAAATTTTAAATTCACTACCTACAGAAAAAGCAATAAAGCCTAAAGCTACCTCTGAAATTATATTAAAAGAAGATGCTGTATTTTCCGAAATAATTTTTAAACAATACGGTCCTAAAATCAGTCCCGCTACAAGATATCCTGTAACATTCGGAAGCTTTATAAGCTTTGCAAGTCTTCCGAAAATAAGTCCCGAAAAAAGAATTATGCCTAAAATAAGAAGGGTATTATCAGTCATTTGAAATATCTCCAATTCCGTCCACAAAGCTTACCGGCAAGCCGAAAATTATTCCTGTATCAGGTTTTGAAATATCCCCTAACACTGTTTTTACCGCTTCCTTTAAAACAGGGATTTTACTCTCTTCAAGAACAACAAAAATAGTTTTGGATTCTTCCCTTTCAGGATTTATCATCATTCGAAGTGTTCCGAAAAACTTCAAATCCTCATGATGTCCCAAAACTCTTGCCATTCCTGTACTTTCAAAAATTGTTGCGCCATTGATTTCTTTTTTTGCAAACTCAGTTAACAAATCCTCTAATTTTTCTACTTTGTTAAGAACTATAACTATTAGCTGCAAGTCTATCACCTCATATATATTACCCGATAAAAATCGAATATAAAATCAAAAAATGAGTAAATCTGTAAGCCGGGTTCTGTATTAGACAATCATCTATCTTATTTATATGTCACCATATAAATTATGCCACCTCTAAGGCACGGCGGGCCACCTTGACGCCTTGTATACGGTGTTGCTCCGAATAGGGTTTACAGGACTGCTTCGTTACCTCGCAGTCGGTGAGCTCTTACCTCGCCTTTCCACCCTTACCTGCAAAAGCAGGCGGTATATCTCTGTTGCACTCTCCCTAAGGTCACCCTCGGCTGACGTTATCAGTTATTCTGCCCTGTGGAGCCCGGACTTTCCTCAGACACAGCCTTTCGGCATTTGTGCCCGCGATTGTCTGATTTACTCACCTTTTATGATACACCAAATATACATTTATGTCAAGCATATGAGCTTTTAAAAAGGCTTTTTAAACGAGAAAAAACGGAGAGCTCTTTTTTGAAAAGAGTCTCCGTTTTTGTAATTACAAATTAACCTTGCATAATTTCCTTTGTTGCGTTGTAGAGCTTCTTATATCTATCGTAAAGCTCAAGATATCTGTCTACATAACGGTCGTTGCGGTAATATGTTACGCCTGACTGTGAGTAAACCTTTACTGCATCTTCCAATGTTTTGAAATCGCCTACAGCCTTTGCGCAAAGAGCAATACATCCCATTGTTCCTGCTTCACAGTTTTTATAGCTGATAATCTTTCTTCCTGTGATATCAGCCTTCATCTGAAGCCAAGGAGCAGAATATGCGCCGCCGCCTGTAGCACGAAGCTCGTCTGTATGTATTCCTGCTTTTTCAAGGCACTCAAGATTGTTGAACATTTCATATACAACACCTTCCATAATTGCCCTGTAGATATCAATGGACTGAGTACCGATAGTAAGTCCCATCATTGTTCCTGTTGCCTGTGTATCCATATAAGGAGTTGCAGCGCCTGAGAAATGAGGTAATACTAAGATACCGCTAGGAGTTTCAGAGATGGCACTATCCAAAAGTGCATAAATATTTTCTCCGTTTTTAGCTGCCATTTCAGCTTCATATTTTGCAAATGTATTTCTAAACCAAGTGAGCATAGCTCCGCCTGTGTAGCTGAAAGCATAAGTTACATAAAGGCCTTCAACAGCGTGAGGTACAAGAGCATACTTATATTTACCCATAAGCTCTGTGCTTTCGGGCTTTTCAAATACGGGAGTTACACACTCAACTGTTCCTGTTCCGTTTACTGCAACGCCTGCACTTAAAGCGCCTGCTCCGATAGCAGCACAAATTTGGTCATGAGCACCGTTTACAACAAGAGTTTCGGGGTCAAGTCCGAGGCTTCTTGCAATTTCAGGTCTTACCTTAGCAACAGGCTCGCCTGCGCATGCGGGACGAGAGAACATTGACATATCAAGTCCTGCGGCATCAAATATTTCAGAAGACCATTCCTTTTTATGAACGTCAAGTAAAATTGAACGGGCAGCCAACGCACAGTCTACAACACTGTCGCCGCAAAGCATATATGTAGCATAGTCAGCCATAAACAAAATTCTCTTTGTTTTCTTATAGCTTTCAGGCATATTGTTTTTATACCACATAATCTTTGAAACGCTATACATACGGTGAATTTCAGCACCTGCTATACTCTGTACTCTTTCAGAGCTTATACGGCTTGCAAGATCCTCGCATTCCTTATCTCCTCTTTGGTCGGTAGCAAGCATAATCTCACATAATGGATTATCGTTTTCATCAAGACAAGCAAAAGCTTCGCCAAAAGAAGAAACAGCTATAGCTCTTACCTTTTCAGTAGTTTTCTTAACGCTTTCTGAAATAACGTACTGAATACTGTTCCACATTTCAGCAGCATCTATTACTTGCTTTTCGTTGTTTCTTACCGCTTTATATTCTCTGTAAGCCTTAGCAAGCATTTTTCCTGTTTCATCACAGATAACCGCTTTACAGCCTGTTGTTCCTAAATCCAATCCTAAAAATGCCATTTGGAATCACTCCTATTATTTGTTACTGATATAAAATTAAATAAAATCAGTTTTATAACTTGATATTACAGAAAAAAGATGTATAATAATAGTAAGATTTATTTGACAATCTGTAAATTTGTCCAAAAACGAGGGATATCTTTGCCTATTTTATTAGATAAACAACATTTTTCTGAATTGTTTACAGATTTGAATATTGTTACTGGGTTGAAAATTTCTTTTTTTGATGAAAATTTCAATCCTATTCTTTCACACCCTAAAGAAGATTGCAAATTTTGTTCTCTTATAAAAAACAATCCGTACGGAAATCTCAAATGCACTCAAGCAATAAAAAATGCTTTTTTAAAATGTCAAAAAACAAAGAAAGATTTTTCCTTTACCTGTAATGCAGGGCTTTGCGAAACTGTTATACCCATAATTGAAGCCGAAAAAATCATAGGCTATGTTTTATTCGGGCAAACGGCAGAAAATAAAGATTTTTCATTTCTTTGGGAAATCTGTAAAAGCTTAGGAATTGAAAGGCAAGCCTTTGATAAAGCCTCTTCTTCCCTTAATGTTATGAGCAAAAATGAAATTTCCTCTGCTTGTCAAATAATAAAAATGTGCGTACAGTTCAGGCTTTTTTCCGAATCAATTTCTGCAAGCCGTTCTCAGCAAATAACCGCTTTTAAAGAATATATATCAAACAATCTTTCTTCAGAGCTTACCGTTTCAAAAATCTGCAAGCAGTTAAACGTTTCACGTACTACTCTTTATGAACTTGTCAAAGAAGAATTGGGTACGGGAATATCTGAATACATAACATTAAAGCGTATACAGCGTGCCAAAAAGCTTCTTTTATCTACCAATATGTCAATTGCAGAAATTGCTGAAGCTGTCGGCATTTACGATTATAATTATTTTTCAAAATATTTTAAAGCTAAAACAGGATTATCTCCTTCAAAATGGAGAACACTCACTTAATAATCCCTATAGAAAGGTGCCGTAAAATGAATTTTGATAGAGCTCTTAATGCCCTCGAATATAAAAGCGTTATAGATTTACTTGTTTCAAAAGCCATTACTCAAGGCGGAAAAAAAATATGCTCTGAGCTTTTGCCCAAAACTGATATCTCTGAAGTTTCAATTCTTCTTGAAAATACAGATGACGCTTTTCGTTATATTTTAAAAGGCGGAGAGCCTCCTATTGCTCCTGTAACGGATATTGTAAATTCTGTTAAAAGAGCTCAATCTGGAGGTATTCTTTCTACTGCTGAATTTCTTGAAATTGCTAAGGTTTTAAAGGTTACACGAAATCTTTGCACCTATTTCGAAGACTATTCCTTTGACAGCAGTCTTAATGAATATATAAGCTTACTTATGCCCAATAAATATTTGGAAGAGAAGATTTTTTCTATTATTTTAGGTGTTGACGAAATTGCTGACAACGCTTCTCAAACCCTCTTTGACATACGCCGAAAAATTCGTATTACCTCTCAAAAAATTAAAGATAGCTTACAAAAAATCACTCATTCCCCTGCCACTCAGAAATATTTGCAAGAGCCTATTGTTACTGTACGTTCAGAAAGGTACGTTATACCTGTTAAGGCTGAATACCGCAGTGAAATCGCAGGTCTTGTCCACGATACCTCTGCCAGCGGCGCAACCTTATTTATTGAGCCTATGAGCGTTGTAGAAGCCAACAATGATATAAAAATGCTTGTTCAAAAGGAAAAAGACGAGATAGAGAGAATTTTATATGAGCTTTCTGCTGAAACTGCAACCTTTGAAGAAAGCATAATTACAAACTACGAATCTGTTATATTTATTGACTATGTATTTGCAAAAGCAAAGCTTGCAAAAAAGCAGAATGCCGTTAAGCCTTTGTTAAATAATGAAGGTAAAATAGATTTAAAAAAGGCAAGACACCCTCTTATTGATGCTAAAAAAGTTGTTCCGATAGATATTTCCTTGGGAATTGACTATTCCACATTAGTTATTACAGGACCTAACACAGGCGGAAAAACAGTTGCTTTAAAAACGCTTGGAATTTTAACACTTATGGCTCAAAGCGGTCTTTTAATTCCTGCTCAGGACAAAAGCTGTATAAGTGTTTTTGAAAGCGTTTTCGCAGATATAGGAGACGAACAGAGTATATCCCAATCTCTTTCCACTTTTTCATCGCATATGACCTATATTGTTGAAATAGTAAAAGCTGCCAACAGTTCCTCACTTGTTCTATTTGATGAGCTGGGCGCAGGTACTGACCCCATAGAAGGTGCTGCTCTTGCTATATCAATTCTTGAATATCTTGCTAATTTCGGTGTAAAGCTTGTTGCCACTACACACTATCCCGAGCTTAAATTATACGCTCTTGAAACTAAGGGAGTGAAAAATGCTTCCT
This sequence comes from Oscillospiraceae bacterium, assembly GCA_015067255.1. NCBI lineage: Bacteria > Bacillati > Bacillota > Clostridia > Eubacteriales > Oscillospiraceae > Oscillospiraceae bacterium. The sequence goes on along the minus strand of SVMS01000005.1, from coordinate 25,261 downwards.
GTGAATTTGATATAGAAACCTTAAAGCCTACCTACAGGCTTATAACAGGTATTCCGGGACGTTCCAACGCCTTCGCCATAGCTTCAAGACTTGGGCTAGAACCCTCTATTATTGACAAGGCTAATGAGTTTATAAGCGATGAAAACAGCCGTTTTGAAGATGTTATTGACAATCTTGAAAAGAGCAGAAAAAAGCTTGAAAGCGAAAGTCAAATTGCTCAGAAACAGCGTGAAGAAACCGACAAAATGCTTATAAATGCAAAAAAATTACGTGAAGAGCTTGACGAAAAAGCAAGACTTGAGCGTGAAAAGCTTCAGGAAGAATTAGAAATTTTAATTCAGACAAGCAAAGAGGAAATTCAAAGAAGAATTGACGAATTAGAACAAATCCGTCGCAAAAAAGATGCAAAAAACTTTGCTGAAAATATCAATAAAGCAAAAGCAAAGTCCTCTTCTACCCTATCCTCGCTTGAAAATTCTATTCCCGATATTAAACAAAAATCTAAACAAAAGCCAAAGCTTACAAGACCTTTGCAAATCGGTGACAGCGTTAAGCTTCAAAATATAGACACGCCTGCAACGGTTTTAGAATTACCTGATAAAAACGGAAAAGTTTTAGTACAAGCGGGTATACTGAAAACAAGAATAAAGCTTGAAGAATTAACTCTCATTGAAGAAAAAAAGACATCTGAAAAGTCTACTGTTACGATAAATAAAAGCCTCTCTTCCCGTAGCGTTTCCTCAGAGCTTGATATAAGAGGCTATAATGCTTTAGAGGCTGAAGATGAAGTTCTTAAATTTATTGATAATGCTGTTGTTTCAGGTTTACAAACAGTATCAATAATTCACGGAAAAGGCACAGGAGTTTTAAGGAGTGCGGTACACAGTATGCTTAAGAAAAACAAGTGTGTCCGTACCTTCCGTTTAGGTGTCTTCGGTGAAGGTGAAACAGGTGTAACAATAGTTGAATTGCGTTAATTTATTTTTGGAAGGATTGAATTTATTTGACAGAGCGTTTGCTTGAATTTGACACAATAGAAACAGTAGGCGAAATTTTCGGAAATATGGATGAAAATGTGCTTATAATAGAAAAGCATTTTTCCGTTACAATTATAAACAGAGATACTGTTGTTAAAATAACTGCGCAGGACGAGGCTTCTGCTGACAAGGCTGAAAGAGTTTTAAAAAGCTTAGGTGAGATTGCAAAGAAAAAACAGCTTATTGACAATCAAATGGTACGTTATATTATAAGCCTTTCCGAAACAGGAGATGAAGGTCTTGCTGTTTCTCTTATTGAAAGCTGTATATGTATCACCTCTTCGGGACGTCCTGTAAAGCCTAAAACACAGGGACAGAAGCTTTACTGCGATGCAATAAGTAAAAATACAATTACTTTTGGTATAGGCCCTGCAGGAACAGGAAAAACCTATCTTGCCGTTGCTAAAGCTGCAAATGCTATGCGCAAAAAAGAAATCAAAAAAATCATTCTTACACGTCCTGCTGTTGAAGCGGGAGAAAAATTAGGCTTTTTGCCTGGTGATTTACAAAACAAGGTTGACCCTTATTTACGACCTTTATACGATGCTCTTTTTGATATGTTTGGTGCTGAATCCTTTGCAAAAATGCAGGAGCGTTCTATAATAGAGGTTGCTCCTTTGGCATATATGAGAGGACGTACTCTTGACGATTCCTTTATAATTCTTGACGAAGCTCAGAATACAACCCCTGAACAAATGAAAATGTTTTTAACAAGATTAGGCTTCAACTCTAAAGCAGTAATTACGGGAGACGTTACTCAAATAGATTTACCCGACCGTAAAAAATCGGGACTTATAGAAGCTTCTAAAATACTTTCGGACATTGAAGATATTGCTATATGCCGCTTTACTCACAAAGATGTTGTACGTCATCCGTTAGTACAAAAAATTGTAAATGCCTATGAAAAGCACGAAAAGGACGGTAAAAGAAAATGATTAAATTTTGTTTTTCCTGCAGCTATCCCGACAGCAGACAATATAAGGCTGTTATTATGGAGGCGGCTACCGAAGCCTTAAAATACGAAAACTGTTTTGAAAACTATGAAATATCAATAACTTTAACCGACGACGAACAGATACATCAGTACAACAAGCAATTTCGCAACAAGGATAAGGCTACAGATGTTCTTTCCTTTCCCCTATCAGATCAGAGCGAAGGACTTAAAAAAAATCCCGACAACAACTGCTATATGTTGGGAGATATAGTTATTTCTATAGACACTGCTGCAAGACAAGCTAAAGAAAATTTACAAAGTCTTGAGCGTGAAATTGCTTTTTTAACAATTCACAGCGTTTTACATCTTTTAGGCTATGACCACGAAACCTCAGAAGAAGATGAAAAAGAAATGTTTTCAAAGCAAGACGAAATCATTCACCGTATATACGCAGTTTAAAAACGCAAAATTTTTATTGGCTCTTTTGGAGTCGGAAAGGCAAATTATATGAATTATACTAAAAAAAGCGGTTTTGTAACTATTGCAGGAAGAGCAAATGTAGGAAAATCAACACTTTTAAATCTTCTTGTAGGTGAAAAGGTTGCCATCGTTTCACACCGTCCCCAGACTACAAGAAACAGTATTACAGGAATTTTAAACACCGATACTGCTCAGATTGTTTTTGTAGATACTCCCGGTATGCACAAGCCTAAAACCAAGCTGTCTGAATTTATGGTTAAAAATATAAAAGAGGCTCTTACCGATACAGATATTGTGCTTTTTGTTGTTGAGCCTAAAAACAGCGCTTCCGAAATTGACCTTTCCTTGCTTGAAAGCTTTAAAGCTTCGGGACAGCAGGTTATTCTTATAATAAACAAAACTGATACAATAAGCGCTACAGAGGTTGCAGAGCTTATCACAACCTTTAATTCTCTTTTCGATTTTGCTTCTATTATTCCAACAAGCGCAAAAGGAGGCAAAGACAGAGAGCTTATCATTTCCGAAATTGAAAAGCTTTTACTACCCGGTGCTATATTCTTCCCCGAAGATATGATTACCGACCAGCCCGAAAAACAAATTGCCGCTGAAATAATAAGAGAAAAGGCATTAAAATCATTATCCGATGAAATTCCCCACGGTATTGCAGTTGAAATAGAAAGCTTTAAAGAGCGTGAGGAAAGCGATATTCTTGATATAAGCGCTGTGATTTATTGTGAACGTCAAAGCCACAAAGGAATTATAATCGGCAAAAACGGAAAAATGCTCAAGCTTATAGGCTCCAGAGCAAGAGAAGATATGGAGCGCTTCTTTGATTGCCGTGTAAATCTTCAATGTTGGGTTAAAGATAAGGGAGATTGGCGCAACAATGACAGAATGTTGAAAAACTTCGGATATACCAATCAATAAAAGGGTTTGAAATCTGTAAAGTTGTAATGCTTTACAGATTCTTTTAGCTAAAAATATGCCCGACTGTAATAAAAATTTACAGTCGGGCTTTTGTTTTATTCAACTGTTACTGATTTTGCTAAGTTTCTGGGCTTATCAACGTCACAACCCTTGCAGATTGAAGTATAATAAGCATAGGTTTGTAAAGGAACAATTGAGAGAAGAGGCATAAACAGTTCTTCTGTTTCGGGAATTTCTATGAGTTTATCATAAAAATCATTTTCTTTTACTGCGCCCTTCTTACAAAGGAATATAACAAATGCGCCTCTTGCTTTAACTTCTTTTATATTGCTTATTGTTTTTTCCATAAGAGCTTCTTCGGTAGCTGCCGCAACAACGGGAACTCCATCATAGATAAGAGAAATCGTTCCGTGTTTAAGCTCGCCTGCCGCATATGCTTCACTGTGCATATATGAAATTTCTTTAAGCTTTAATGAACCTTCACAGCATAGAGCGTAGTCCTGTCCGCGTCCTATAAAGAATAAATCGTGAATATCTTTATTGAAGGCTGCAAGCTCTTCATATTCTTTGACATTTTCAAGAATTTTTTCAACCTTTTCGGGAATAGCGCAAAGAGCATCTGAAAGCTTTTGAGCATATTCACGGGAGATTGTTTTTCTGTCCATAGCAAGTCTTAATGCAAGAACGTACATAACGGCTGTCTGTGTAGAATAAGCCTTGGTAGTTGCAACTGCAATTTCGGGACCTGCCCAAGTAAAGATTGCTTTATCAGCTTCACGTGCAATAGAGGAGCCTACAACATTTACAATAGCGTAAACGGGTATTCCTCTTTGTTTTGCAAGACGTAATGCTGCAAGAGAGTCTGCTGTTTCTCCCGACTGAGAAATAAGTATTACCAAATCACCTTTATTTAAAATGGGGTCGCAATAACGGAATTCCGAAGCGATACACACATCAACGGGAACTCTTGCAAGCTTTTCTATTGCATATTTACCCAATAAGCCTGCATGCATAGCAGAGCCGCAAGCAACAACTACTATTCTTTTTATTTCGGAAGTATCTTCTAATTCTTCACCTAAAATATTATCTATTCCGTTAGCGAGTCTGGGAAGTATTGTATCTCTCAAAGCCTTAGGCTCTTCGTGAATTTCTTTTATCATAAAGTGAGGATATCCGCCTTTTTCCGCTGCTTCAATATCCCAGGTTGCTGTCATAGTTTCTTTGTTTATTTCTTTTCTGTCAGCACCGTAAATCTTAACGCTGTCCTTTGTAAGTACTACCAATTCCTTTTCATCAATAAGATAATATTCTCTTGTATGATTTAAAATTGCGGGAATATCGGAAGCTATATAGTTTTCTCCCTCGCCTACTCCTATTACAAGAGGACTGTCTTTTCTTACTGCGAAAACTTTATCGGGAATATCTTCAAACATAATTCCAAAAGCATATGAGCCTTTAATTATATCCATAGCCGAGAAAATAGCATCAAAGGGATCGCCCTTATATAAAGAGTCAATGAGCTGTGCTGCTACTTCTGTATCTGTCTGAGATACGAAAACTCTTCCCTGTTCAATAAGCTGTTGCTTTAAAGGAATATAGTTCTCAATAATTCCGTTATGAACAAGAGTTACTTTTCCGCCGCAGTGGGGATGAGAATTAACGTCAGAAGGCTCACCGTGAGTTGCCCAACGGGTATGTCCTATTCCTATATTTCCTGTAGGAACACCGCATTTTTCAAGCTTAGCTTCTAAATCTGCCAATCTGCCTTTGGATTTTTCAACTATTATTCCATCTTCATATCTTACTGCAATACCTGCAGAGTCATAGCCTCTGTATTCAAGCTTTTTAAGACCTTCTATAAGAATTTCTGCTGCCTGTCTTTTTCCTATATATCCAACTATTCCGCACATAATAATCCTTTCTTTAATACGCTTTTAAGCATATTTTCCGTTTATTCGGTAACGGTTAACCGTATTTCAAGTGCGGTTTTGCTGTTTTTTTGTAGCACTATAAACCCTGAATAAATTCCAGAGATTTTTTTAAAAATATTCAAATGAATATATAAAAGCGAACTCGTCTCTCGCTTTCAGTTCAAAAACTATAAAAAAACACGCAAAACCAAAAGAGGATGCAAAACGCCCTCTTTAAAACTCAATTTGCATATTATTATAAATAATCTGTGCCTACTTTCGCTTTGTTACGGAATTACTCCCGCTTTTTAACGAAAGGCTCACGACCGCACAGATTGCCGAAGGGTATCCGCCGATAATTTCGATAACCCTTTCCTCGTCAACCGATAAATTTCTCGGTTCCGGCGCTAACGCAGCAAAACTGTTTTAAAAACAAGCTAAACGTTTAAAAGCTTACTAATCTATCCTCCTTTTAAAGCTCAATTTATTATATTATATTTTTTCAATTTTGTCTACTGTTTTTTTAAAAATATATTTGACAAACTAAAAAATCAGTGCTATACTGAGAAAAAAGAAAGGATATCGGGATAATGTTTATCAATTGTGTTGCTTCAAAGTATTATTACTCTTATTATTTCAGAAAAAAATAATAAGAGTGTTTTTGCTGCAACAAATTATTCCGTTTATTTATGCTCAGCAGTAATTACACTGCTGAGTTTTTTTATTTATTTTATCAAAGGAAAGGACACGATAATTTATGATTATTCTTTTAAAAGAAAATTCCCCACAACCTCAAATAGACAATCTTACCGATTGGCTTGAAAACCAAGGAATGCAGGTTCACCTTTCAAAAGGAAAATTTCAAACTATTATGGGCCTTATCGGAGATGCCGGTAAAATTGACGTCAATCTTTTAGAAGGTCTTGATATTGTCGAAAAGGTTACAAGAATAACTGAGCCTTTTAAAAATGCCAACAGAAAGTTTCACCCTGACGACACTATTGTTCAGATTTCTGACGATGTTAAAATAGGCGGTGGAAATTTCGTATTGATTGCAGGTCCATGTTCAGTCGAAAGTGAACAGCAGATTATCGAAATTGCTGACAGCGTAAAAAAAAGCGGTGCTTCTGTTTTGAGAGGCGGTGCTTTTAAACCAAGAACCTCGCCCTATGATTTCCAAGGTCTCGGTGCCCAAGGAATAGACCTTTTGAAAAAAGCTAAAGAAGCTACAAAAATGCCTATAATTACTGAAATTATGAATGCAAACCATCTGCCTCTTTTTGATGATGTTGATATCATTCAGGTAGGCGCAAGAAATATGCAAAACTTTGAGCTTCTTAAAGAATTAGGTAAAACAAAAAAGCCCATTCTTTTAAAAAGAGGTCTTTCAAGCACTATTAACGAATTACTTATGAGCGCTGAATATATTATGTCCGGCGGCAACGAAAATATAATTTTATGCGAACGAGGAATCAGAACCTTTGAAACCTACACAAGAAACACTCTTGATTTATCTGCGGTTTGTATGCTTAAAGAACTGTCTCATCTTCCCGTTGTTGTTGACCCAAGCCACGCTTGCGGAATTTCAAGAATAGTTCCTTCATTAGCTCTTGCAGCTGTAGCAGGCGGTGCAGACGGTCTTATGATTGAAGTTCATAACAATCCTTCAAAGGCATTATGCGACGGCGCTCAATCCCTCTCCCCTGAACAATTTGAAATTCTTTCCAAGAAGGCGTTTGCAATAAAAGGAGAAATGAACAAATGGTAATAGGAATTGTTGGTTTAGGTCTTATCGGCGGTTCTCTTGCTAAAGCTTATAAAAAAAGCAACAATACTGTTTACGGTTTTGATATTGACACTATCACTCTGCAATATGCTATTATGACCGGCACTTTAGATGCAGCTTTGACACAGGATACCTTAAAGCTTTGTGATGCTGTTTTTATTGCTTTATACCCCGATGCAACCGTCGAATATATTCTTAAAAATCAAAGCTTTTTCAAAAAAGACTCAATTGTTATTGATTGTTGCGGCGTTAAAGAAAAAATTTGTTCTCCCTGTTTTGATATAGCAGATAAAAATAATTTTCATTTTGTAGGTGGACACCCTATGGCAGGATTGCAAAATTCCGGCTATAAAAACTCTAAGGAAGATTTATTTTGCGGCGCAAATATGATTTTAGTTCCAAAGAAAAACGAAGATATTGCGCTATTATCAAAAATAAAGGATATTCTTGTATTAGCAGGTTTTGAAAGTGTTTCTGTTACATCTGCTCAAAATCACGACAAAATAATTGCATACACCTCTCAGCTTGCTCACGTTGTTTCAAACGCATATGTTAAAAGTCCGTCTGCAGCTGTACATCACGGTTTTTCTGCAGGAAGCTACAAGGATCTAACCCGTGTTGCTCAATTAAGTGCTGAGATGTGGACACAGCTTTTTATGGACAATAAAGAAAACCTTTTATTTGAAATAGACAGCATTATAAACTCCTTAAATCAATACAAGGATGCAATAAAATCCAATGACAGACAAGCTCTCTTTTCGCTTCTCAAGGAAGGCAGTGACAGAAAGGTAAAGATAGACAAAAATGAGCTTGAATAATAGGAGATTTCTCAATTGACATTCTTTTAAAAATATGGTATATTATTGAACAGAATTATACATAAAAAATGAGGACTTAAAACAGTCCTCATTTATACGCTGGTGTGGCTCAGTCGGTAGAGCAGCTGATTCGTAATCAGCAGATCGTCGGTTCAAGTCCGATCACCAGCTCCAGTAAAGAACCTCGACACGCAAATTGCGTGCTGAGGTTCTTTACTATCATTTGAGGTAAGTTATGAACACTCGTAAAATAGCGTGTGCTGACTCTAAAAGTCCACCTACTCTTGAAGGATCGTTAGAAGCAGCGGAAACTGCCATAACGTGACCCATTGTAGGACAAACATTTCTATCAATAGGCTCATTGGGCTTAGGCTCAATCAAAATTTTGATGTTCTTATCATAATCAAGCATCTTGTTAATTGATTCGATAAGTCTGTTTACTGCTAAAACAGGGTCTTTACTTTCATAGCAAAGAGTACCTTCTCTTGCAAGCCACAATACAACCTTATCGCATCCGAGTGTATTTGCAATATCAATTGAACGATATGCTCTGTACATTGCAAACTCTCTGTCTTTTTCGCTATTGGATGTAAATCCGCCATCGATTGTGTGACCGTCCATCCAAAGTCTCGGAGCAACAAATTCTGCTACCAAGCCATTGTTATCCAACATAGAGCGAACTTCTTTTGCGCGAGCGATGATTTGCTCATTTGTTAAGTCATTTAACTCCGGTACTGCATCATCATCGTGGAACTGAATAGCATCAATACCGATTTTTTTGAATTCTTCAAGCTTCTTGCCAAATTCGATAGTTTTTCTTACAGCAGGACCATAAGCGTCTGCTCCCTCGTGTACGTTCCAAGGGCCTACGGAATACTTAAATTTTTTCATCGTTATTCTCCTTATCAAATAAACACTTTATTAGTTATTATTTGGTTAATTTATTAACAACTTCTATAATCTTGTTACCAACAGCTTCGATTTCTTCATCGGTTGAATTGATGTTGATACCGAAAGCAGAGCCAAGACCGCCGTCAACAACGCCAACGCTGATGTTTACTGCTCTCTCTAATATATCATCAGTCTGAGGAAGCATATTCTTGTGGTATCTCTTTCCGCCGTCAAAGTTCAAGATCTGCTCCATATTGTTGTATACGTGCCAACCGGAATGGCAAATTGTCTTAGAATTTACTTCTGCACAGAATGCATCTGCTAATTCTTTTGTATCAAAGATTAAAGTTAAGAGAGTTGCACACTCGTTTGCTTCATCGTTGATTGTTCTGAACTTGAAGCCGTTAAGTCCGCTGATCATAGCCTTAAGCTTAGCTTTCTTTGTACGTAATGTTGTAAGAATTTCATCAAGCTTTCTTGTCTGAGCAATAGCAACAGCACCTGTAAGCTCGTTCATTCTCATATTCATACCAACGATACTTCTTTTACCAACCTCAACACCTGTTCTGTTGGGCTTATGACCTTGATCGTGGAAACCAAAAGCTCTCTCATACATATCATAGTCATTACTGATAACAGCACCGCCATCACCGGTAGAGATTGTTTTAAAGAAGTTAAGTGAAAATGCACCGATATTTCCGATTGTACCAAGTCTCTTGCCCTTATAAGAAGCACCGCATGCTTGACAGCAGTCTTCAATAACGTACAAATTGTGTTCTTTAGCTATCTTCATGATTTCATCCATATTACACTGATTACCGAGCATATGTACAACCATGATAGCTTTTGTTTTATCTGTTATTTTCTTTCTTACATCTTCAGGATCGATTGTAAGGCTATCGTTGATTTCTGCTAAAACAGGGATAGCATTCATAAGAATAATTGATGATATAGATGCAATAAAGGTATATCCGGGAACAATTACTTCATCTCCGGGCTGTATACCGATTGCTGATAAGCAACACATCAAAGAGCCTGTTCCGCTGCTAGTAGCAACACAGTAATCTGCACCCATCTTCTTCTTAAATTCTTCTTCAAATGTGAAAACCTTTCTCTTGAAACTAGGGTTGTCAAGTGAACCATAGCGGAACAGATATTTAGCATCTGTCACCTCTTGAATTTCTCTAATTTCTTCTTCGCCAAAAACATATGCACCAGGACCGCCTGCCATTTTACATCTTCCTTTCAAAATAAATTAATATAAATCCAAACGGTTTACATAACTCCATTATAATCAATTTATCTCATTTGTCAATACTTTTTTTATTTTTTTATAAAACGTTTTGCATTTGTTCTATATGATTTATTTTCTTGTTGTTGCAATTGCTCTGTTTTTGTGATATAATGTATTGGTTAGGTCTTTAGAGAAAGGTGATTATAATGTCAAAACTTACAATAAAAGATATTGCCAAAATGGCCGGAGTTTCTACTACTGTTGTATCTTTTGTAATCAACGGCAAAGAAGGTGTAAGTCCTAAGACAAGAAAAAAAGTTGAAGATATTATTGCTTCTACAAATTTTGTGCCAAATTTAAGTTCAAGACGACTTATCCTTAATAAATCATTTAATATATGTATCGTAGTAAAAAGTACTTCTAATCCTTTTAATAACTTTTTTTATTTCGAAATAGCACAGGGGCTTCTTGAAAAAAGTTCAGAATACGGATACAATATTGTATTTTCTGAAATTTCCGATGATTTTTCCAAGCATTCATTCATTGACATATTGGAACGTGGCGATGCAGACGGAGTTGTTTTTTTTCAAAACGTCGACAACCATATGTTAGATTATGTTAACAGTAAAAACATCCCTGCAGTTTTAATTGATAGCACTATCCAAAATTCCTTTAACTATATAAATGCCGATTACTCTGTCTCTGCATATACTGCTACAAAACACCTTATAGATATGGGACATAAGGAAATAGGCTTTATATCCTCTAACTTCTCTTCAACATTCTTTTCAGAGGTATTCAGCGGCTTTAGCAAAGCTTTAAACGAAAACGGAATATTGATTTCTCTTGATTGGCTATGTATAGATGCTAATAGTGAAAAGGAAGCTTATGATGCTATGGATAAGATTTTAAGCTCTTCTAAACGCCCCTCCGCTGTTTTTTGTGCTGCAGATATGCTTGCAATCAATGCAATGAAATGCGCAAAAGACCACGGACTTAAAATTCCCGAAGATATTTCTTTTATAGGAATTGACGATATTATTATTTCCAAATATATCGAGCCCTCTTTAACAACAATTAAAATTGATAAAAAAGAAATGGGAAGGTTTGCCATCGAACTTCTTGTTAACAAATTAGACGGCAAACCTACAGAAAACATTATTGTTCCATCTGACTGCTTAATAGCCCGTGATTCAGTAAAGAAGATTTAGAGTAATTAAAATCGATCAAGAAGGAAATTATAATGAAAAAAATATTATTCGGAATTGCACTTATATTATTTTCAATTTTTGTAGTTGTGCTTGACCGTGGTTACGATTTGCCCGGCATAGTAGAATATATTTATGTTTTTGTTCCTTTGATAGGTTTAGTTTTTTGCTTTATCGGACTGTTCGAGAAAGAAAAAAAAAATCTTACATAATATAATAATCATCAAAGCAAGATTTTCCAATGTGGAAGATCTTGCTTTGTCTACAATATAGATACAATATGTATACACTGTATTCTTTTAGCCTTTAAAATGAATATCTGTTTTAACAATAAGGGATAATAAAGAAACAATAAGCAAATTACGGAGTGAAAATATTGTTTAAAAAAGATTATTTTAAAGGCTGGTATTTTAAATGCTTTTCTGAGAACAAAACTCTTGCATTTATTCCTGCTTTTCACAGCAGCGGTAATCAAGAGACTGCTTCTGTGCAAATTATTACAGATAATGCCGTATTTAACATACCTTTCAATTCATTAAAATATCGCGAAAACCCTTTATGTATTGTTTTGGAAAATTGTGTTTTCTCTAAAAAAGGAATAGATATCAATTTTAAAAATGATAAGCTTACCGTCAGCGGTAATTTGAAATTCAGCGCCTTTTCTCCCCTTCGGTACGATATTATGGGACCTTTTAAATTTATTCCTTTTATGGAATGCAGACACAGCGTTTACAGTATGAGGCATATAGTGGACGGAGAAATTATTATTAACGGTCAACTATTTAATTTTCAAAATTCATTGGGCTATATTGAGGGTGATTGCGGACGCTCTTTCCCTGAAAAATATATATGGACTCAGTGCTGTTTCGAAAATTGTTCATTGATGCTTTCGGTTGCAAATATTCCTTTTGGCTTATTTTGTTTTACGGGAATTATCGGTGTAGTTATGCTTAACGGCAAGCAATACCGAATTGCGACTTATCTGGGAGCTAAAGTAAAAAGCATCAATGAAAACAGTGTTATTGTCACACAGGGTAATTATAAGCTTTGTGCAACGCTTATTAAAAAGAACTCTCTTCCTCTCTATGCTCCCATAAGCGGCAAAATGGACAGGACTATTCACGAAAGCGCCTCCTGCGAAGCACGCTATATCTTTTCTTATAGAGGTAAAGTATTATATCAGTTTACAAGTAATAGAGCAAGTTTTGAATTTGAATACACTTAAGCTTAAAATAGCGTGCCTGGTCTTATACAAGGCACGCTATTATATCAATACAATGATATGATTTTATCCACATATTGACGCATCTCTTCTTTAGAAGCTATTGAATGTGTGCCATCTATAATCTCCCGCTTTTTACTTTCGCCTAAGGCTGCAAACTTTTCCATAGCTTCAGGTCTTCGTGCCAACGCCATTCCCAAGCCTATCGGTATTTTATAATGCTCCATAATATACCTCAAAAAAATCATTACAGTATATAATAGTATATTTCCGTATTTTTTAATTCATATACATATATTTGTCTTGATTTTTTTGAATTTTGTGATATAATGGCTTAGATTGGTATATTAGTCGTTTTTGGGCAATTTTTTCAAGGAGTTTGATTATATATGAAAACCAACTCCGTCATTAAAGGTTATCTGTTTTTGGCGGTTTCTTTTATAAGCTGTTTATTAAGCTGTCTCTCCCCCGCTCTTCTATTTGTGACAGCGATTATCACTATCAGCTTTTTTGTTTTAGCTTGTCCTTTTGTTCACAAACCTTTTTTGGTTATTGTCCCTGTTCTCAGTGTCGCTTTCAGTTTATTTTCAGGAAATAATTATTATATAACTTTTCTTATTTTTTCAATTTTCCTCACTGCAGGGCTTATTTATTTTCTTATAACAAAAGGCAAAAGTGTTAAAGAAATATTTTTTGCTTCAACTGTTTTTGAAGCTATCTGCGCTTCTTTAACGTTATTGATTTTTATATATATGAGAGGCGGTTCTCTTTCTGCGAATGCAATAATCCACGTTTTTTCACCGCTGACAACTCCGCTACGTGCATACTTTGACAATATTATACAGTTTTATGAGGTTTTATCTCCTGAATATGCGGGTCAAATTTCTGAAATAATCAATCAAAGCTTTACAGTTATTGAAGCCACTCTTCAAAATGCAATATTTTCTATTATTATTTCCTTTGTTTGTTATATATTGTTTTTTGCTTTATTTATTTCAAGAAACCTTTTGAGACTTTCCGGATTTGATGTCTCTAAAATGGGAAGATTTAACGAGTTTTCTCTCGAAAGAAGCTCTGCTGTTGTTATGATAATATGTCTTTTTGGACAGATGTTATTTGAAAACAGCTTGGGTATTGCTTTTTATAATCTTTATACCGTTTTATCAACTATATTTATTTTTGTGGGAATAGGTGTAATTGCTTTCTTTATGAACAAAAGCAACATTTCCCTGTTAGCTCAAAGAATTTTGCTTTTTTTATTAGTTACAATATGCATTTTACCCTTAGGCGTTTCCTCTTTAATAGGCGCTTTAGGTGTTGTTGATGTCTTTTTCGGCATACGAAAGAAAATAGCTAATAAAAAAAAGTCTTAAGAAAGGATATATATTATTATGAAAGTTATTTTACAACAAGATGTTAAAGGTCAAGGAAAAAAAGGTCAGCTTATAAATGTATCTGACGGTTATGCACGCAATTTTCTTTTACCTAAGGGCCTTGCAGTTGAAGCAAACGCACAGAATGTTACTGTAATGAATTCTCAGAAGGCCGCTCAGGACTACAGATTAAGCGAAGAAAAGAAAGCAGCTCTTGAGCTTAAAGCTAAAATAGAAAAGATTTCTCTTGAGCTTCACGCAAAAGCAGGTGCAGGCGGAAGACTTTTCGGTGCTGTTACATCAAAAGAAATTGCAGAAGCTTTGAAAAAGGTACACAATATTGATATAGACAAAAGAAAGATATCTCTTGACGAGCCTATAAAGGCATTTGGCGGCTACAATGCCGAAATTAAAATTTATACCGATGTTGTTGCAAAAATGAAGGTAAACGTTATTGAATAACAAATTCCAAAGAAAGCAAGGTGAAGAACATGGACGATTTGAGAAAACTGCCATACAGTCTTGAAGCAGAGCAATCTGTTATTGGCTCTATACTTATAGATTCCGATTGCATCGGAGACGTTTTTTCTATCTGCCAGGCTTCTGATTTTTACGTTGAAGCTCACAGAGATATTATTGACTGTATTTTCTCTATGAACAACAAAGGCGAAGCCATAGACATTGTAACTTTGCTTGCTGCTCTTGTGGAAAACGGTGTTTACAGTGAGGAAACAGGAAAAGAATATCTTTATTCTATAGCTCAAAGTGTTCCCACTGCTAAAAACGTTAAAGTTTATGCTGAAATTGTTGCTCAAAAAGCTGTATTGAGAGGACTTATTAAAGCATCTAACGATATAAGTGAAATATGCTATGACCAATCGGGTGATGTAAGTCATATAGTTGATACTGCAGAGCAAAAGATTTTCAACATAACCTCAAGCAGAAATTCTAAAGAATTTGTATCTCTTACCTCTGCTGTCATTTCTACTCTTGACAGGCTTCACAAGATGCAAGGAGAAGACAGAGATGAATATTTAGGAATAAAAACACATTTTTCTGCTCTTGATAATGAAATTTCCGGTCTTCACAACTCCGACCTTATAATTTTAGCGGCACGTCCCGGTATGGGAAAAACGAGCTTTGCTCTCAATATTGCTCAAAATGTTGCCACAAAGTCCAATAAAAAAGTCGTTATTTTCTCTTTGGAAATGTCCACAGAGCAATTGGCTGAAAGAATGCTTTGCTCTGAGGCTTTAGTTGACAGTAAAAAGCTCAGAACAGGAAATCTAAACGATTCCGATTGGGATAAACTTGCAGATGCTGCAGGAGCTTTATGCCGTGCGAAAATACTTTTAGACGACTCTACCGATGTAAGCGTAAGCGAAATGAAATCAAAGCTACGCCGTGTTAAAAATCTCGGTCTTGTTATTATCGACTATTTACAGCTTATGGGCGGAGGCTCAAAAAGCGGGAACAGAGTACAAGAGGTTTCTGAGATTTCACGTTCTCTTAAGGTTATGGCTAAAGAGCTTAACGTTCCTGTTATTACCCTCTCTCAGCTTGCCAGAGGTCCTGAATCAAGAACCGACAAACGTCCTATGCTAAGCGACCTTCGTGAATCCGGTTCAATAGAGCAGGATGCCGATTCAGTATGGTTTTTATACCGTGATGATTATTATAACAAAAACAGTGAAACTAAAAATCTCTGTGAATGTATAATTGCCAAAAACCGTCACGGCGGAACCGGAAAGGTTGACCTTCAGTGGATAGGAGAATTTACAAGATTTACCTCAAAGGAGAAATGGCTTGATGAAGGTTCAAGCAAATCCGGCTCTCGAAGCTAAAAAAGCTATTGAAAAATACAATATGTTAGACAACACCTCAGGAATTGTTCTGGGGCTGTCAGGCGGCGCCGACTCGGTTGCGCTTTTTCATATTTTAAAAAATATTTGTAAAGAAAAAAATATAAAGCTTTTTGCGGCACATATTAATCATATGCTTCGTGATGAAGCTGCCTTTTCAGACGAGGAATTTGTAAAAAAGCTTTGCGCACAAGAAAATATAAAGCTTTTTGTTTTAAGAAAAGATATTTCTCTTTTAGCCGAGCAAACAAATCAAGGCATTGAAGAGTGCGCAAGGAATGTCAGATACGAATTTTTTAACAAAATTCTTGCCGATACAAATTCCCAGAAAATCGCAGTTGCGCACAACAGCGACGACTGTGCCGAAACCTTACTTTTCAATCTTACCAGAGGCGCAGGACTTAAGGGCTTAAGAGGAATTTTGCCTGTAAGAGATAATATAATACGTCCGCTTTTATTCGTAAAAAAAGAGGATATATTAAATTATTGTAATAAAAATAATTTTTCTTTTGTTCAGGATATGTCAAACTTTTCTCTTGATTATACAAGAAACAAGCTCAGACACAATGTACTCCCTGCTCTTTGCGATATAAATCCCGAGGTTGTTTCTTCCTTTTCAAAAACTGCAAGCAGTTTAAGTGAAGACTATGACTTTATTCAAAATACTGTAGAAGAACAATTCAATCGCTGTTACTCCGACAGTGCTATTGATTTGAATATTATTCGTTCACTACACCCATCTATTGCAAAAAGGTGTTTACAAAAGGCTGTATTTGTATGTAGCAATATAGAAATAAATTCAAAAACAATCTCAAATTTATACAATCTTATGAAATTTGGAGAAACCTCAAAAAAAGTACAAATCAGCGGAGATTTTTATGCTATAATAAATTACGGTAAGCTTTTATTCAAGCATTTGGAAGAAAGTGCTGAAGAAAAGTTTGAAATTCCCGTTAAAGAAGGGCAAAACATTTTACCTTGCGGAAAAGTTTTTAATATTACAAAAAATGTTAACAATTTAGAAATCAAAAACAGCATAGATTGTGATAAACTTATTGGCAATCTGAAAATTGTAAATAGACCAATTTGCAATCAAGGAGCAAAATCTCAACGCTTTTATGCATATAATGCTTGTGGTTCCAAATCTATAAAAAAGCTTCTTATTGACAAAAAAATTCCTGCTTTTCAGCGCAATTCTCTTATTTTTCTTAAGGATGATGAGGGCATTGTTTATATTGAAAAAATAGGGGTTGCCAAAAGAGTTGCTCCAAGCAGCAATTCTGTTAACATTATCTGTGTAAAAATATAATCTTTTAACATATTACTAAGGAGTGACCAAAGTTTGAAAAAACCAAAAATCAGTACAATAAGCTTTTATGTTGTAATTCTTCTTGCTTTCCTTGTTATTGCTTTTTTATTCAGAGGCACAGGAACAACAGAAGCAGTTAAATATTCCGATATTATAAATAAATTCGAAAACAGAGAAGTTACTGCTTTTAAAATAGATGATTCAACACTTATATATGAGCTTAAAGACGGAAAAACATATAAATACAATCTTTACAGCGTAGGTCTTTTTCTTGAAGATGTAGATGAAGCTATTACAGAACAGAGAAAAGAAGGAACCATCAGCTACGATTTAATCCCGCCTGTTACTTTTCCCTGGTGGGTATCTATGATTCCTACTGCTATAATAATTATTGTTTTTATTTTCCTATGGCTGTTTATGGCAAACCAAATGAACGGCGGGGGCAAAGCTATGAGCTTTGGAAAAGCCCGTATAAAAACAGCCAATAACGATAAAAGCAAAACTACATTTAAAGACGTTGCCGGTGCAGATGAAGAAAAGGAAGAGCTTGAAGAAATAGTTGATTTCCTTAAGAATCCTAAAAAATATATTGATTTAGGCGCAAGAATCCCCAAGGGTGTATTGCTTGTAGGTAACCCCGGAACAGGTAAAACCTTGCTTGCAAAGGCTGTTGCCGGAGAAGCAGGTGTCCCCTTCTATTCCATTTCAGGCTCCGATTTCGTTGAGCTGTATGTCGGTGTAGGCGCTTCCCGTGTTCGTGACCTTTTTGACCAAGCTAAAAAGAGCGCACCCTCCATTGTTTTCATTGACGAAATCGATGCTGTGGGCAGACAGAGAGGCGCAGGTCTCGGCGGCGGTCACGACGAGAGAGAGCAAACTCTTAATCAGCTTTTGGTTGAAATGGACGGTTTCGGTGTTAACGAAGGAGTTATTGTTATTGCCGCAACAAACCGTGCCGATATTCTTGACCGTGCATTACTCCGTCCCGGACGTTTTGACAGACAGATTGTTGTTGCTGTTCCTGACGTTAAAGGAAGAAAAGCAGTTCTTGAGGTTCACGCAAGAAACAAGAAATTTGCAGACGGCGTAGATTTAGAAACAATTGCAAGAGGTACTACAGGCTTTACAGGAGCTGACCTTGAAAACATTCTTAACGAAGCTGCTCTTCTTGCTGCAAGACGTAAGAAGGCTGCTATAGATATGCAGGATATTGAGGACTCTATACGCCGTGTTACAATTGGTGTAGAAAAGAAATCCCGTGTTGTATCAAAGAAAGACAAAATTAATACCGCTTATCACGAAGCAGGTCATGCTATAGTTTCAAAATTCTTAAAAACCCAAGACCCTGTTCACGAAATTTCCATTGTACCAAGAGGTATGGCAGGCGGATATACTCTGTATCTCCCCCACGATGACAAATCATATATGAGCAAAAATGAGATGTCAGAAAGCATTGTTTCCCTTTTGGGCGGACGTGCCGCAGAGACTATTGCTCTTGATGATATTTCTACAGGAGCTTCAAACGATATCGAAAGAGCTACTGCAATTTCACGTCAGATGGTTACAAAATTCGGTATGAGTGAATTGGGCACAATTGCTTTCGGTTCAGACCACGACGAAGTATTCTTAGGAAGAGACTTTACATCTAAGACAAGCTATTCCGAGGCTACTGCTTCTAAGATTGACGAACAAATTCAAAAAATTATCAATACTGCATATGAAAAAGCTATTGAAATTCTTAAAGAAAACATCAATGTTCTTCACGAGCTTTCTCAGATGCTTGTAGAAAAAGAAAAAATTACAGGCGTTGAATTTTACGCTTTATTCGGTGAAGAAATGCCCAAACGTGAAGAATCTGTTTTTAACAGAGCTTCAGAAAAAACAACTCAAGAATAATGAAACAACAAAGCAGATTTTCTCACTAAAGAAAATCTGCTTTGATTTTTTTATTAAAATATTTTTACATCAGTTGCATCAACACCGCCAATATTGGAAACAGAGCTGTTTTTCTTTTCAACAAAACACATCGCACCGTCTTTTTGAACAAGGAACAATCCATTTGATTTTTCAATATATATTTCAAATTCAGCAGAACTTAAAACCCGTGAAATACATTCAAAAATAACAGTAGAAGAATATATTTTATTATTGCCGTCATATACAGAAAATTCCACTTTTGATATTTTAGGAATTTTTTCAGCAACTGCTTCCTCAGGTGACCAATAAACACATTGACCTTTTTCAAATTGCAGTGTTTTAGCTTTAGGTTGTCCCTTAGCATCAAGGTTCCACATTTCACCATATGTGCAGGTAGCTTCTATATGGGTATAATCCAAATCAAAAAGAAAGGCTTTTGCATAGTGCCCGGTATAACTTAGCATAGGAGAATAAGCCCAAAAGAATTTTGCAGAATAATAATCATAATCAGCTATCTTTTCATAAATTCCTTTTGCCTTTTTGGGATTTATTACTTTATAACTCAGCGTAGGTTTAACGCCGTCATTAACCCAAACCTCAGAAAAATCAGAATTAAAGCAAATACATACACCCTTGATATGTGAATAAATAGTAGGCTCGGTATCTTTTTCTGTTCTAAGAACAATGATATATTTGCCTTCTCTGTCTTCACTGCGATTTTTTGATATTTCCCTATTAGAAATATTTATATCGACAAGCTCTTTCAAATAATCTTTACTAAATCCGTTAAGGGCGCTATAAGTATGTCCGTCGTTAGAATACATAACATTAACAGTTTCCTCTACCGTTTGCGATAACAACATATTTTCTATGTTTTTAATTTTGTTGTGTGCGGGATTTGTGAGAAAGCATATGGCAAATACAATGCTTAAAGCAACAGCAACAGCAACAATCCAAAATGCAGGTTTCTTATATTTAACTACAGATTTTACTCTGTCCTTCACTCCAACCTCACCAAATGCAAGAGGACATACGGAAATCATACGTCTATTCACGCTGCAAGTTAAAAGCGCCTGAGAATAATCTGCTTTTTGTTCATTATCAAAGTCTTTAATAACTTTTTCATCACAAGCAAGCTCAATATCTCGACAAAGCAAAACATATCCAAGCCACATCAAAGGATTAAACCAATGGAGTGTGAGAATCAAAAAGCCAAGCGGTTTCCATAAATAATCTTTACGACGAATGTGTGCTTTTTCGTGAGCGATAACATGCCCTATGTCCTTCTCATTTATATTGAACGGCAGATAAATTTTCGGCTTTATAATTCCAAGTACGAAGGGAGAAGCTACATTTTCACTTTGAAAGATATTATCACGAAGAAGAACCGCAGTACCTAATTTTATTTTTACACGTAAATAGCTGATAACTGTAAAGCCAAGCATTAAAGCAATTCCTGCAATAAAAACAATTGACAGAACAGGAATTAAAATTTGCAAAGGATTAATGCTGTTACTGGGATTAGGAGCAAAAGACTCATTAATTACAGGATTAATAAAATTATTTATGACAGGAAACCCCGAATTTACAGTGGGTGTTTTATCCATCATTATCTCGTAGCTGATTGTTTCTGCACTTGGTATAAGACTAATTGCGCTCTCAATAGAAAACGGGCAAATCAGTCTGACAGCAACAACACCCCAAAGGAGTACCGTAATCCATTTAGGAGTTTTTGTGAAAAGTATTCGCAAAAGCAATACAGCAAGCAAGGTCCAGCTTGCCGATATGCTCATATTCACAACAGTTAAGAAAAATCCGCTCATTTTGATTTTCCTTTCCTAAAGCTATCTATCATTTGCTGAACCGTATCAATCTCTTTATCGGTTAACTTTTGATGCTTTGTAAATGCTGCTATAAATGCCGGCAATGAACCCTCAAAGGTTTTCTCTACCATTTCATTCAGTTGTGCCGCTTGCACTTCATCCTTGGTTACAAGCGAAGTAACCACGGTATTTTCATTTTTTAACACACCACGCTCAGACAAGCGTTTAATAACGGTGTATGTAGTGGTAGGTTTCCAACCGAGTTGCTCTTTGCAAAGCTCTACAA
This sequence comes from Oscillospiraceae bacterium, assembly GCA_015067255.1. Lineage (NCBI taxonomy): Bacteria > Bacillati > Bacillota > Clostridia > Eubacteriales > Oscillospiraceae > Oscillospiraceae bacterium. The sequence goes on along the minus strand of SVMS01000005.1, from coordinate 4,244 downwards.
GCTTACTGCTTTTAACGGGTTCATTCTCCCATAAAATCAAACAAAAACGATATTCACTTTCAAACACCTTTGGTGTATCCATAATATCAGCCCACCTTTCTCTAATCTATTAGAGTAAATATACTCTAACACATTAGAGCTAAGATGTCAAGATGTTTTTTGCAATAAAACTAAAAAAAATAAGTGTGGAAAATTTCCACACTTATCCCTTGCATTTATACCAAGTATCTGCGCTGTTTACATCTACACTCAGAGGTACATTTAATTTTGCTGCGTTTTCCATTTCTCTTTTTAGCAAAGCTTTAACAATTTCTTTTTCATTTTCGGGACACTCTATTATAAGCTCATCGTGTACCTGCAAAATAAGTCTTGCTTGAAGCTTTTCTTTTCTCAAAGCATCAAATACGCGCACCATAGCAATTTTTATAATATCCGCCGCTGTTCCCTGAATGGGGGTATTCATAGCCACTCTCTGTCCAAAGGCTTGTATATTTTTATTGGAAACTGCGAGTTCAGGTATATAACGGCGACGGCCGAAAATAGTTGTTACATATCCCTCTCTTGTTGCATTTTCAACTGTATCTGACATATATTTTTTTACATTTTTATAAAAGTCTAAATAATCGTCTATATACTTTCTTGCTTCTTTTCTTGAAATATGCAAATCCTGAGAAAGTGAGTAATCCCCTATTCCGTAAACTATTCCGAAATTTACCGCTTTCGCTCTTGTACGCATCAAAGGAGTTACAAGCTCAGGCATTATTTTAAAGACCTCAGAAGCTGTTTTGCGGTGAATATCTTCATCATTTTTAAAAGCTTCTATCATTTCTTCGTCATCTGCTATATGTGCAAGCACACGTAGCTCTATTTGAGAATAGTCAGCATCAACTAAGGTATACCCTTCTTTTGCTACAAACATTTTTCTGATATTTGCGCCCATTTCGTGTCTTACGGGAATATTTTGCAAATTAGGCTCTGTACTGCTTATTCTTCCTGTTTGAGTAACAGTCTGATTAAATACGGAATGTATTCTTGAATCATCGGAAATAACTTTTAAAAGACCGTCTGCGTAGGTTGACTTAAGCTTTGTCAACATTCTGTATTCTGTTATACAGTCTATTATAGGATGATATCCTCTTAGCTTTGCCAACACCTCTGCATCGGTGGAATAGCCTGTTTTTGTTTTTCTTATTACAGGTAATTCAAGAACATCGAAAAGTATTTCGCCAAGTTGCTTTGTTGAATTGATGTTAAATTCCTGACCTGCAAGATTATAAATCTGCTCTGTAAGCTGCTGACATTTTTCTGTAAGCTCTTGTGAAAAAGCACTCAACGCTTCTTTGTCCACTTCAAATCCATAGAACTCCATATAAGCTAAAACCTGTGTCAGAGGGACCTCTATATCATTATAAAGAGAAAGCATTGAAGCTTCTTGTAAAGCCTTTATCATATTTTGCGATATTTCGGGCAAATAAAATATTAGTTCATATTCATTTGAAATCGAAACGTTCGCATAACGGTTGCATAATATTTCTGCATTGTATGTGCTTTCAGACGGATTTAAGAGATATGCCGCAATCATAGCGTCAAAAAGAGCGTTTTCCATAACAACTTCATTTTCAGCACAATATTTATACAATGCTTTTAAATTGTTAGAATACTTCTTTATTTTATTATCTTCCAGCATTTGTTTAAGCTCTTGACAAACAGGAAGCTTAGGAATTTTTACAATTTCCTTCTCATCTTTAAAATAGAAAAATTCATCATCAATATAAATATAAAGATTTCCGTCAATAAGCTTTATTTGCTGTCCTTCTTTTACGCATATACTTTCCACTTGCTTAATTTCAGGCTCATTATCCTTAAAAATTCTTTCCAAAAACGAATTAAATTCCAATCTTTTTAAGAGAGCTGTCAATTCCTGTGCATTATATTCACGTAAATCATAAGAGCTTAGAGAGCTGTCAATAGGCACATAGCAGTCAATCATTCCCAGCTTCTTTGACAAAAATGCCATTTCTTTATCATTTTTCAGCTTTGTTCGTACGCCTTCTTTTATTTCAAGCTCATCTATTTTATCATAAATATTTTCAATGCTTCCATGTTGAGCTATAAGAGATAACGCTGTTTTTTCACCTATACCCGCAACTCCCGGAATATTGTCAGAGCTATCTCCCATAAGCGCTTTAACATCAATAAGCGCTTTGGGCTCAACACCGTACTTTTCAATTACAGCTTTTGTATCATATATAGTATTTTCACTTTTTCCGCTTGAGAGATATACAGTTACATTTTCATCAACAAGCTGTAAATCATCACGGTCTCCGGTAACAATTATACACTGCACCTTTTCCTCACTGCATATTCTTGCAACTGTACCTATAATATCGTCTGCCTCATAGCCTTCTTTTTCAAGAATAGTTATATTCATAGCATTTAAAAGCTGTTTAATTACAGGAAACTGTTGTGCAAGCTCATCTGCCATAGGCTTTCTTGTAGCCTTATATTCAGAATACATCTTATGTCTGAAGGTAGGCGCTTTCAAATCAAAAGCACAGACAATATAGTCCGGCTTATGCTCAGAAATACTCTTTAACAATACGTTTAAAAAACCATATATTGCATTGGTGGAAAGTCCTTCACTGTTAGTCAAAGGACGTATTCCGTAAAAAGCTCTGTTAATTACACTGTTTGCATCAAAAACTACAAGTTTCATAAGCTATTGCACAGCTATATTGCTGTTCCTTTCATAATAAATCAGTATATAAATCTAATATGTAAATCATATCAAAATTTGCACCGATTGTCAATTACTCCCGATATTTTTGACTTGTTTTTAAAATTAACATTTCAAAATGTTAATTTTTGTTAAATTAGTGTTATTTTTTGTGATTTTTTTCTTGACAATTTTATATTGATATGGTATTATGGTAAAGGTAAAAGTATGTGTGGAAATTTTTGCTTTTTACTAAAGTAAAAATACAAAGTCGGAGGTGACAATATGAATTACGACAGACAGGAAACAATTAAAAGACTTCTCAACGAAAATAACATCGTTTATTTAAAAGATCTTGAAAAACTTTTTCCTGATGTTTCTTCAATGACTTTACGCCGTGATATAGAAAAATTGGAATTTCAGGGTATTGCACAAAAAATACGTGGCGGTGCTAAGCGTACCGTGTTTGATTCTTCTTCTGCTCACGAACCTGCGTATTCTCACCGTGCAACCGTAAATATGGATATTAAAACAAGGCTTGCAAGAAATGCTGTTAAATTTATAGAGTCCGGCAGAGCTGTGTTTTTAGATTCCGGTACTACCACTATGGAGCTTGCTAAGCTGTTACCGGATATTAAGCTTTCTATTCTGACTACAGGTCCCAATATTGCAATAGAAGCTTCTAAAAGATACAGTACTACTGTTAATATGGTGGGCGGAACTATAAATTCTAACAACTGTGCCGTTTCCGGTATGCAAGCCCTTTCTTTTATTAAGAGCATAAATATTGACATTGCCTTTACTACTCCTTCGGGATATTCCCAAAGCGGTGGTTTTACTGTTGGTAATTATGCTGATTGTGAAGTAAAACGGGCAATAATAAAAAAAGCAAATAAAGTTGTTATGCTTATGAGTTCCGATAAGCTTGACAAGTCTTTACCCTTTACCTTTGCTACCCTCAAGGATATCGACGTTCTTATTACAGACGGTGTTCTTGAAGAAAGTATACTCAAAACTGCCGAACGTTCCGGCATTGAGATAATAAGAGTTTAATTTTTTAGGAGGAAATAAAATGAAAACCAAAGCATTAAGAATTTACGGCGCCAATGATTTAAGGCTCGAAGAATTCGAATTACCGGCTATTAAGGATGATGAAATACTTGCAAAAGTTATTTCCGACAGTCTTTGTATGTCTTCTTACAAGGCTGCTATCCAGGGCGGAAATCATAAAAGAGTTCCCAATGATGTAGACAAGAACCCCACAATTATCGGACACGAGTTCTGTGGTGAAATTGTTGAAGTAGGTAAAAAGTGGCAGGATAAGTTCAAGCCCGGCCAGAGATTTGTTGCTCAGCCTGCTATGAACTATAAGGGCTCCCTTGAAGCTCCCGGCTATTCCTTCCCCTACTACGGCGGAGATGCAACTTATATAATTATCCCCAATGTTGCTTTAATAACCGACTGTATCCTTCCCTATGAGGGCGACAGCTTCTTCTACGGTTCTCTTGCTGAGCCTATGTCCTGTATC